>CAJKCQ010000026.1 GCA_905198475.1 uncultured Sutterella sp.
GAGTTCGTCGAAAAAGTCAAGAGCTGACCCACGGAAAAGTCATGCAATCGCCCTGTGGCACCGCCGGGCGATTTTAGGTATAAAGCACTCCTGCTTAAGAGCTCCAGCCTAAGTTTGCGGGTGATGTTTCAGTCCCCGAGGCTCGGGCGGACGCAACAGTCCGCCAGGACGCTGACGTCACCCGGCGGCCGGATGCACAACAAAAGGAAAGGGAAAAGATGGGCGCAAAAAAGGCTATCACCGCAGAAGAAATCCTCAAGATGTCGGACGGCGACTACATGAACGACGAACAGCTTGAGTTTTTCCGCCGTCGCCTCTCCAACATGGAGCACGAGCTGCGCGCCAACGCCGATCAGACGACCGTGAATCTGCGAGAAACGACGATCGTCCCTGATCCGGCCGACCGCGCGACGATCGAGGAGGAGCACGCGCTCGAGCTGCGCACCCGCGACCGCGAGCGCAAGCTGCTCAAGAAGGTTCAGGCCGCCATCAAGCGCATCGACGACGGTGAGTACGGCTACTGTGAGGAAACCGGTGATCCGATCGGCGTGGCCCGCCTGATGGCCCGCCCGACGGCGACGCTTTCGCTCGAGGCGCAGCAGCGCCGCGAGCTCAAGCAGAAGATGTACGGAGACTGACCGGCATGACCACGCGACGCCCCGACTGTGGACGCCGCGGGGACTGCGGAATTCTGGAAGCGGCACGGCCGACGTCCTGCGGGACGGGCGCCGTGCCGTTTTTGCGTCCGGCTCCCCGCGTCTGGTTTTTCGACATGGACGACACGCTACTCGCCTCTTCGGCGGGGATCCTCGGTGAAGTCCACGTCCTCATGAACAACTTCCTGATGCGGCGCCTCGGCATGTCCGAAGCGGAGGCGAACCGCGTGCGCGAGCTCTACTGGCGCGAGTACGGCTCGACCTTCATCGGCCTGTGGCGCCGCCACGGCGTTGATCCGCGCGTCTTTCTCCCGGCGGTGCACGACTTCGACTACCGTCCGTACCTGAAGGACGTCCGCGGACAGCGCGGCGTGTTGGAGCGCCTCTCCGGGCGCAAGGTGCTCCTCACGAACGGCCCGAGAAGCTACGTCTCGAAGCTTCTCCCGGCGCTCGGCCTCAAAGGCTACTTCGAAGCCGAGGTGACGAGCACCGACATGCGCCTCTTCGGCGACTGGCGCCCCAAGCCCTCCGTGTCGATGCTCCTCGCGCTCTGCGCGCGGCTCGGCGTGCGTCCGCACGAGGCCGCGCTCGTCGACGACGGGCTGAGCAACCTCAAGGCAGCGCGCCGCGCGGGCCTCGTCACCGTCTGGTGCGTGGGCATGAGGCGCCGGCACGCCGGCCTGCGGCCGCCCTTCGGGGCGCCGGCCGCGCATCCGGCCGTGGACGTCGTCGTCCGCGACGTAGGCGAACTCGCGCGCCGTTTCGGGCGCAACAAAGGATTTGAAAAATGACCTTCCTGCGGTGGCTCGGCAGGGCGCTCGACTTTCTGCGTCGGCTCTGCCTGAACGTTCTCTTCTACGGCCTTCTCGTCGCCCTTGCGGCGCTCTGGTACTGGGCTGAGCCTGCAAGCCCGGCGGTCGAGCCGGGCGCCGTGCTCGTGATCGACCTGAGGGGCGCTGTCGTGGAGAGCGACCCGATGCGTGCGCTCCCGACGGACGTACGGGGGCTGCTGCGCGACGGCAGGCCCGCCACGCGCCTCTCGGACGTCGTCGCCGCGCTCGAGCGCGCCGAGACCGATCCGGACGTTGCGGGCGTGGAGATCCGCACCGAGGAGCTCGAGACGCTCGGACTCGCCTCGGCGCGCACGATCGGACGCGCGGTGGACCACTTCCGCACGACGACGGGCCGGCCGATCTACGCCTGGGGCGGGAGCTTCACGCAGGCGCAGTACGCCGCGGCGGCCCACGCCGACGAAATCTCGCTCCATCCGATGGGTTCGGTCCTCTTCAAGGGGCTTTCGGGATCGGCGCTCTACTGGGGCGGTCTGCTCGAGCGGCTCGGCGTCGGCGTGAACGTCTTCAAGGCGGGCGCCTACAAGAGCGCGCCGGAGGTCTTCACGCGGCACGCACCGTCGGAGGACAACCTCGAGGCGCAGAAGAGCTGGATCGACGACGCCTGGCGGGGCTTTTCCGACGACCTCGCGAAGGCGCGCGGACAGATGCCCGGTGCGCTCGACAAGTACCTCGAGGGGTTGACGCCGGCGCTCCAAGCGGGGGCGGACCCCGCTGAGTACGCGAAGAAGGCGGGCTTCGTCACCGACCTCCTCACGAGCGACGGGTTTGAGAAGAAGCTCGCGCGGCGCTTTGCCGAAGGGGGCGACGTCAAGCGCCTGAAGCGCATCGGGCACCTCGACTATCTCGCCGCTCGGGCGACGGCCGAGCGCGGCGCGCCGGGCGTCGCCGTCGTGCTCGCGCAGGGCGCCGTCGCCTCGGGCCGCGGCGCGGGGATCAGCCCCGACGAGCTCAACGAGCGCATCGAGCGCGCCGCGGGCGCCCTCGGCGTGCGCGCGCTCGTGCTGCGCCTCTCGAGTCCGGGGGGCGACGCGATCGCCTCGGAGTCGATCCGCGAGAAGCTCGAGGCCGTCCGGGCCCGGGGCATTCCGGTGGTGGTGAGCATGGGCGACATGGCCGCTTCCGGGGGGTACTGGATCAGCCTCGGCGCGGACCGGATCGTCGCCGATCCGCTCACGCTCACGGGTTCGATCGGCGTCTTCAGCGTGCTTCCGGATGCGGCGGGCGCGCTCGAGAAGCTCGACGTCGGCGCGGGCGGCTACCGCACGGGGCCGCTCGCCGACTTCGGCTCGCCCCTTCACCGGCCCAATGAGGCCGAACGCGCGGTGCTCTCCGCCGGGGTGGCGCGCACGTACGAGCGCTTCAAGGCGCTTGCGGCGAAGAGCCGCGGCCGGACGCCCGAGGAGATCGAGGCGGTGGCGCAGGGGCGCGTCTGGACGGGCGCGCAGGCGCAGAAAATCGGCCTGGTTGACCGTCTCGGGGACCTCACCGACGCGGTGAAGGTCGCCCGTCAGCTCGCCGGGCTCGGCGACGACGCGCCGGTGCGGTACTTCGACGCCGAGCCGTCGGGCGCTTCGGCGCTCCTCGCGGGCCTTTCGGCGCGCGTCTTCGCGGCCGTCGCGCCTGAAGCGGCGCTTCTCGGCGCCGGCGCGAAGAAGGGAGCGGACGTCCTTGCGGAGCTCGGCGCCGCGGGGCGGCCCCTCGCCTGGACGGCGCTCCCCGAGGGGATCTGAGGCGTGCTCAGCGGCCGCCGCAGCACGGGCACGACGCCCGTCGGCGGCACTTCATCTCGCGCATCTCCATGTTGAGGAGGTCGATCATCAGGAGGCGCCCGACGAGCGGCCGGCCGATGCCGGCGGCGAGTTTGAGCGCCTCGGTCGCCTGCAGCAGACCCACGGTGCCCGTGAGGCCCGAGAAGACGCCGAGCGTCGAGGCCTTCTCGTCGTTCGCGGCGTCGTCCTCCTCGAAGAGGCACCGGTAGCAGGGCGAGTCGGGGTTGCGGAAGTCGAAGACCGTCACCTGGCCGGAGAATTTCACGGCGGCGGCGAAGACGAGCGGGCGGCGTGCGGCGAGGCAGGCGCGGTTGACGAGCTGACGCGTCGCGAGGTTGTCCGAGCAGTCGAGCACGACGTCCGCCTCGGCGACGAGGGGCGCGAGGTCCTCGACCGTGTTCATGCGGCGCGCGACGGCGGCGACCTCGACCTGCGGGTTCCAGCGGACGAGCTCGCGGGCGGCGTTCTCGGCCTTGTTGCGGCCGATCGAAGCCACGTCGTGGAGGATCTGGCGCGAGAGGTTGTTCTCCGACACCTCGTCGGGATCGACCACCGTGATGCGGCAGGCGCCTGCGGCGGCGAGGTAGATGAGTGCGGGCGAGCCGAGTCCGCCCGCGCCGATTACGAGAAAGTGGGCTGCGGCGATGCGCCGCTCGCCCGCTTCGCCGAGTTCGGCGATCTTCATCTGGCGTGAAACACGTTCGCGGATGGCTTCAAAGCGTTCGTCGTCGTTGAGCATCGGGGGATGCCTCCTCAAAATGGAAAGCGGCTCCGAACCGCCCTGAGGGCGGATAAGCCGGAGCCGTTGGCAGGGGGGCAGCTACTGCTGCGCGGCGGGAGTCTTCTTTTCGGCGCCGTCCTTCGCCTTTTCGGCTTCGGCCTTCGCACGCTCCTCGGCGCGCAGCTTCTTCACCACCGACAGGGGCTGTCCGCGGTACTTCGAGCGGACGACATCGCGGCCGGCGAGGCTGTTGAGCGCCTGCGTGAGCTGCCAGTCGCGGTCGTCGCCGAAGATGTAGTTCCAGTCGGGCGACTTCGTCTCGTCGTTGTCGTCGTAGGGCAGCTCGTCGGTTTTGCCGCCCGCCTTCTGCTGGTTGGCGAGGTGGTGCGCAAGGTCCGCCTCGCGCACCTGGAAGGTCGGATAGTTGCCCTTCGGCGTGTCGTCCACGTAGAGGTCGGGCTCGATGCCGCGGGCCTGGATGGAGCGTCCCGACGGGGTGTAGTAACGCGCCGTGGTGAGCTTCACGCCGACGGTTTTCCCTCCGAAGCTCATCGGCAGGATGGTCTGCACGGAGCCCTTGCCGAAGGAGCGGTCGCCGAGGAGCACCGCGCGCTTGTGGTCCTGCAGGGCGCCGGCGACGATTTCCGAGGCGGAGGCCGAGGAGGAGTTGATGAGCACGACGATCGGGACGGTCTTCGCCTTGGGCGTGAGCTCGGCGAGCGCCTTCACGGCGTCGCCCGAGCGGTAGTCGGATTCGACCGCCTTGAAGACGTAGTCGGACTGCGGCGTGCGGCCCTTCGTCGAGACGATGTCGGCGTTGGCGGGCAGGAACGCCGCGCACACGCCGATCGCGGCCTGCAGCAGTCCGCCCGGGTCGTTGCGCAGGTCGAGCACGAGCCCCTTGAGGTGCCCGCTCTTCTCGAGCTTGTTGAGCGAGTGGGCGAGATCTTCGGCCGTGCGCTCCTGGAACTGCGAGATGCGGATGTAGCCCACGCCGTCGGAGAGCTCCTTCATGCGCACGGACTGCGTCTTGATCATGGCGCGCTCGAGCGAGAACTGCAGCGGTTTCATCTCGCCCTTGCGGGCGACTTCGAGGCGGATCTTCGTCTTCGGTTCGCCCCTCATGCGCTTGACGGCCTCCTCGAGCGTGAGCTCGGCCGTCGCCTCGCCGTCGATCTTCGTGATGATGTCGCCCGCGCGGATGCCCGCGCGCGCCGCCGGCGTGTCGTCGATCGGCGAGATCACGCGCACGCCCGAGGCGTCCTTGGTCACCTCGATGCCGAGGCCGCCGAAGGCGCCGTGGGTTGCCTCGTTCATGTCCTCGAACCCCTCGGGGTCGAGGAAGGACGAGTGCGGGTCGAGTCCGCTCACCATGCCCTCGACGGCGAACTCAAGGAGCTCCTTGTCGCTCACGTCGTCCACGTAGTAGTCCTTGACGGCGTTGAAGACGCTCGTGAACTGCCGGATCTCCTGCAGCGGGAGCTCGTCGGCGGAGTTCTTTTCGGCATAGGCCTGGAAGCCCACGCTTGCGAGCACGCCGGCGCAGGCGCCGGCGACGAAGAGGGAGAGAAGACGGAGTTTCATTTCAAAAAAACGTTTGGCAGAGGGCCCGCCGCGGAGCGGGCTATTTTCGTCTATTTGGCGAGCCACGGCTGAGGGTTGACGGGCTTGCCCTTGTAACGGATTTCAAAGTAGAGTCCGGGCGCGTCGCTCGCGCCCGAGGTGCCGACGGTGGCGACCGTCTCGCCCGCCTTCACGCGGTCGCCCACGTTCTTGAGCACGGACTCGTTGTTCGCGTAGACGGACATGTAGGTGCCGCCGTGGTCGATGATGAGGAGGTTGCCGTAGCCGCGCAGCCAGTCCGAGAAGACCACGCGGCCCGCGGCGCACGCCGAGACCTCGGCGCCTTCAGGGGCCGAGATGAGGATGCCCTGCCAGAGGGCCGAGCCCGTGCGGCGGCTGCCGTAGGAAGCGGTGATGCGGCCCGCGACGGGCTGCACGAGGCGCCCCTTCATCTGCGCGAAGTTTCCGGCGGGCAGGGGCGCCACGGGCTTCTTCGTCTGCGCGGCGGCCTGACGTTCGGCCTCGCGGCGGCGGGCGGCCTCGGCGGCGGCCCGTTCGGATTCGAGCCGCCGGTCGATCTCGGCGACGAGGTTCTCGAGCCGCGCCTGGTCCTTCCGGAGCTTCTCGATTGCGGCCTGCTGCGTGGCGATGTCCTTGGAGAGGCGACTGACGGCCTCCTGCCGGTCGCTCTTCTCCTTCATGAGCTGCCGGCGGTTGTCCTCCTCCTCGCGGGCGATGCGCGAGAGTTCGGCGCGCCGCGCCCGGGTTTCCTGAGAGACGGTGTCGATGCGGGACTTCTCCTCCTCGAGGGCGGCGGCGGTGCGGATCTGCGCGAGCGAGAGGTAGCGCAGCGCCGCGGCGGTGCGCGAGAGCTCGTTGGGGTTGCCTCCCTCGATCAGGGACTGCCAGGTGTGGCGCTGCGCGTGGAGGTACTGTGCGCGCACGATCTGTCCGAGCAGCGCCTCGGCGCCGGAAAGGTCGCGGCCGACCGTGCGGCCGTCGCTTCTGAGCTCCGCGAGGCGGCTCTCGATCTTCTCGCGTTCGCTCTTGAGCGAACGCAGCCGCCGGTTGGCGTCCGAAATCGCCTGGTCGGCCTTTTTGAGCGCGTCGTTGGCGGCTTCGTTCTCCGCCTCGCGCGCCGAAAGGGCCTTCTGCATGTCCGAGATGCGCTTCTCCACGCTCGCCTTCTGCGTCTCGGCGCGCGCCTTCTGCTGCGCCGTGGCGCCCGGAGCGGCTCCGGCGCCTCCCGCAGAGAGCGCGAGGAGAACGAGCGGAAGAAGAAGGGTGGAGAGTCTGGACACGAGGCGGACGCTTCCCGGGCGGAGCATGAGGGAAAAGAGGGGCGGTCCTGCGGGCCGCCCCCTTTTATAATTTTAGCTTTGCGGCAATTTCGCCGCCTCCGACTTTTTTCTTTGAAATGTCTCAGTTTCTCGTTCAGAACGCACTTCTCATCCTGATCGCGCTCATCGCGGGCGGCTCGCTCGCACTGCCGCTTCTCAACCGCCGCCGCTACGGGCCGATGGTCTCGCCCGAGCAGGCCGTGCAGCTCATCAACAAGCAGAACGCCATGGTGGTGGACGTCCGCGGCGAATCGGACTTCAAAAAGGTGCGCATCGCCCGCTCGGTGAACATCCCCGCCACGACCATCCAGGGCCGCCTCGCGGAGCTCCCCAAGGAGCGCACGATCCTGCTCGTTGACAACTCGGGCAACATGGCCGCGGCTGCCTCGAAGCTCCTGCGCGGCATCGGCTACGGCAACGTCTACGTCCTCGAGAACGGCCTCGTCGGCTGGACCCGCGACAAACTGCCGCTTGAATACTGAGCGCACCGCCCCCATATGTAGGAACATGCGGCTCCGGAGAACGGGGTCCGCCCACCGAATTCAATCCGGCGCGTCCCGCCGCAGCGGACGCGCTCAATCAGCCTGAAAAAGGAACAGAAATGGCCGAAAACGAAAACGTGCAGGGAGCCGAAGCGGCTCAGCAGCCCCAGGACCAGCAGCCCGCCCAGGACGATCAGCCGGTCTTCCAACTGCAGCGCTGCTACCTGAAGGACGCGTCCCTCGAAATGCCCCACGCGCCGGAGATCCTGATGGAGGCTCAGGA
This sequence comes from uncultured Sutterella sp., assembly GCA_905198475.1. Taxonomy (GTDB): domain Bacteria; phylum Pseudomonadota; class Gammaproteobacteria; order Burkholderiales; family Burkholderiaceae_F; genus Sutterella. The sequence goes on from CAJKCQ010000026.1 coordinate 7,669, forward strand.
GGCCGCCCCGCAGGTGGACATCCAGTTTGAAGTGAGCCAGCGCCTCATCCAGACGGACCTCTACGACGTCACCGTTCGCGGCACGATCACCGTGAAGACCCCGTCGGACAAGGTGATCATCCTCGTCGAAGGCCGCCAGTCCGGCATCTTTGCGATCCACGGCATTCCCGCCGAACCGCTGCAGCACGTCACGAACGTGCTCTGCCCGTCGATGGTCTACCCGTACCTTCGTGCGAACCTCGCCGACCTGATGACTCGCGCCAACGTGCCGCCGGTGCATCTGCCCGAGGTGAACTTCGAAGTGCTCTACCAGCAGCGTCTCGCCCAGGCCCAGGCTGAAGCCCAGCAGAACCCGCAGGCGGCGAACTGATCCGCTTCCGGGACGCGCGCCCCGCTGCGAAAAGGGGCGCGGTGAAAGGGCCGGCAGGACGCCGACCCCGCGCAGAGCGCGCGGGGTGCGCCGCCGGCCTTTTTCATGCGCCGCTCCCTCCTTCGAAGGGCAAACCTCGACTTTCGTAGGATGAGGTTGATGCGCCGCCCTTTGTAGAATGACTAGATACGAGGAAGATCCGCACCTCGGCGCGCGTCAGCGCCCGGAGCCGGCAACAAAGGAACAAAACAACATGATCCGCATCCTGCTCATCGACGACCACACTCTTTTCCGCAGCGGCGTCAAGGCGCTGCTGCAGCGCCAGTCCGACTTTGAAGTGGTCGGCGAGGCGAGCGACGGCCTTGAGGGCGTCAAGCTCGTCGAGCAGGTCGACGCCGACGTGGTGCTCCTCGACGTGGACATGCCGAGCATGAACGGCCGCGAGGCGCTCGAGCAGATCCGCGAGACGCACCCCGACCTCGCCGTGCTGATGCTCACCGTGAGCGAGGACTGCGAAACCCTCGGCGAGTGCCTCAAGCTCGGCGCCCGCGGCTATCTCCTCAAGAAGATCGACCAGGACTTCCTGCTGCGCTCCATCCGCGCGGCCTACAACGGCGACAGCGTGATTTCGCCGCAGATGATGACGAAGTTCGTCAACCGCCTCGCCGATCCGGAGGCCGGGCGCACGCGTCCCGCCCAGGGACAGGACCCGGCGGTGCTCACGCGGCGCGAGCGCCAGACGCTCGCCTGGCTCGCCCGCGGCGTCTCGAACAAGGAGATCGCCCGCGCGCTCAACCTCGCCGAGTCCACCGTGAAGGTGCACGTGCAGAGCATCCTGAGGAAGCTCAACCTTTCCTCGCGCGTGCAGGCCGCGATCTACGCGATCGAGCACAAGATCGACAAGGATCTCTGAGCTTTCGGCGCGCCTCACGGAAAACGGCGTCCCAGCAGCGGGGGCGCCGTTTCCGTTTTTCCAGGGGCGACCTCAGACGCCGCCCGCGTAGCCCTGCTGCCGCCAGGCCTCGAACACCGTCACGGCGACGGCGTTGGAGAGGTTGAGCGAGCGGTTATCGGGCCGCATCGGCAGCCGGATGCGCTGTCCGGCGGGAAACCGCGCGCGGATCTCCTCGGGCAGTCCCGAGCCTTCGGAGCCGAACACGAACCAGTCGCCCGGGCGGAAGGCGAGGGTCGAGAAGACCGCGGAGCCCTTGGTCGTCATCGCGAACATGCGCGCCGGATCGGGTCGCTCGCTCTCGAGGAACGCCTCGAAGGAGTCGTGGATCTTGAGCGTCGCGTACTCCCAGTAGTCGAGGCCCGCGCGCTTCATGTGCTTGTCCTCTAGCGAAAAGCCCAGGGGACGCACGAGGTGCAGGGCCGCGCCCGTGTTGGCGCAGAGGCGGATCACGTTGCCGGTGTTGGGGGGAATTTCAGGGTGGACGAGGACGACGTTGAACATGTCGGCGGGCGGGTCGGGGTGAAGGGTGAGGGAGGGCGGCGGGGCTCAGAACGGATCCTGGCCGGCGAGTTCGCCGCGCAGCTTCTTGAGGGCGAGCTTTTCGATCTGGCGCACGCGTTCGGCCGACACGCCGAACTCGGCGGCGAGCGCCGAGAGCGTGACGGGCTTGGCGTTGCCTTCGGCGTCCGTGTGGAGGTAGCGCGCCTCGATCACGCGGCGGCTGCGCGGGTCGAGCGCGGCGAGCGCCCGGGATAGTCCTTCGCCCTCGAGCCGTTGGCGGTCCTCCTCCTCGAGCATCGCCTCGGGCTCGTCGCTCTTGCGCGAGAGCCAGTCCGAGGGGGAGAAGTTGTCGTCGTCGTCCTGGTCCGAGGGGGCGTCGAGCGACGTCTCCTGCCCGTACATGCGCTCCTCCATGTCGAGCACCTCCTTGGGCTTGACGTCGAGCGTGAGCGCGATGCGCTGGGCCTCCTGGTTGGTGAGCGCTGCCTGGCTGTCCTCCTTGAGCTGGCGGAGGTTGAAGAAGAGCTTGCGCTGGTTCTTCGTGGTTGCGAGCTTCACGATGCGCCAGTTGCGGATGATGTACTCCTGGATCTCCGAGCGGATCCAGTGCTGCGCGAAGGTCATGAGCCGCACGCCCCGGTCCGGGTCGTAGCGGCGGATGGCCTTCATGAGGCCGATGTTGCCTTCCTGAATGAGGTCCGCGTAGGGCAGACCGTACCCGAGGAAGCGCCGGGCGATGGAGATCACGAGCCGCAGGTGCGAGAGGACGAGCTTCTGCGCCGCGGCGACGTCGTTCTTGTCGCGCAGCTCAATGGCGAGGCTGCGCTCCTCTTCGGGTGAGAGCATCGGCGCGGCCTCCGCGGCGCGCAGGAACGACTGCAGGTCGCCGAGCCCCGAGGCGGGAACGGGGAGTCCCGCGGGCTTGTAGGGCACGAGCCCGCGCTGAGCGGGCGCCGTTGGGAGGTACGTGCTGCGGGGCGCGTCGTCCTCGTCTTCGTCTTCGTCCGTCTCGTCGTCCTCGAGCTCGAGCGGTCCGCCGTCGAGCGCTTCGGCGTCGGAGTCGTCGGTGTCGGTCGGTTCAAGGGCGGGCGTTCTGGTCATGGGTGCGGGCGGCGGAGGTGGATGCGGTGCGCACCGAAGATAGCACTTCCCGGCGCAAGGCCGCAGTGACGAAGTGCAACCGCCCGTCAGCGTCCGCGCTCGCGCCGGATGCTTCCCCAGGCCGAAAGGGCGGCGAAGGCCGCGACGAGGCTGCCGCAGAAGGCCGCTGCGGCTACGAACCCGGCGCACCAGAGGGCGGGCGGCAGCGCGAGGACGAGCTCGCCCTCATAGAGGGCGGCGGCCGCGGTGAGCGCGGGCTGCAGCACGAAGATGCCGCCCCGGACGAGGGCGAGCGAGAGCGCCGCGGCCGAGGCCATCAGGATGAAGCCGCGCCAGGCGTAGGGGCGCACGGCGAAGGAGGGCGTCGCGCCGAGGATGTAGAGCGTGCGCATTTCCGGGCGCGCCGCGAGCGTGGTCATGCGGACCGCCGTGTCGAGGACGAGCACGACGAGGAGCGCCGTCACCGCGCCGAGGAGCCCGAGCCCCGTCCAGACGGCGCGCGAGACCGCCCGGAGCTTTTCGTGCCAGGAGGCTTCGTAGGGGACGAAGTCCACCTGCGAGAGCGCTTCGATGCGCTTCGCGGCTGCGGCGATGTCCGCGGCCGAGGCGTCGGACGAGAGCGTGACCACGAGGATGTCCGGAAGCGGGTTGCCCGCGGTGGTCGAGGCGGGGAGCCCGAGGCGGGCGTTGAGGTCCTTCAGGGCGGCGTCGCGGCCGATCACTTCGGTCGAGCTCACCCAGGGCATGCGGCCCACTTCGTCGGCGAGCGTGCGCACGTCGGCCTTCTCCTTCGTGAAGACCGTGAGTTCGACCGAGGTCGGCAGGCTTCTGAGCGGCTCGGAGAGCCCGTAGAGGACGACGGCGATGAAGAGCGGGATGGAGAGCGCGAGTGCGGCGAGAAGGAGCGCGAAGAGCGAGCGCGCGCCGTCGCGGCGCAGTCCGCGGAAGGTTTCTTCGAGCGCCCAGCGGCGGGAGGTGATGAAGCTCATTGCACGTTCTCGTTCACATCCGCGGCGCCCGGGGGCGAAAGGAGGATCTCCCGCACGGGGGCGCCCGCGACGGGCAGTGCCTCGTGCGAGGCCGCGACGATCGTGACGCCCGCGCGCGCAAAGGCCGCGAGAAGCGCAAGGAGCGCGGCGGCGTTCGTCTCGTCGAGGTGCGCGACGGGTTCGTCGGCGAGGATCACGACGGGGCGGTTCACCACGGCGCGCGCGAGGAGTGCGAGCTGGCGCTGGCCCGCGGAGAGGCGCGAGGGCAGGGCGGGCGCGAGTTCGGCGATGCCGCACTTTTCGAGCGCAAGGAGCCCCCGCCGGCGCGCCTCGGCGTAGCTCTCCTCGGCGGCGAGCGCCGGGAGCATCACGTTCTCGTGGATCGTGCGGTCCTCGAGGAGGCGCCCCTCCTGCATCATGAGGCCCATGGAGCGGCGCAGCCAGCGGCGCTCCATTTCGTTGAACTCGTCCACGCGGTCGCCCGCGACGAGCACTTCGCCGGCGGTGGGCTGCACGAGCCCGGCGAGAAGCTTGAGCACCGTGCTCTTGCCGCTCCCCGTGGCGCCCCGCAGCACCACGAACTCGCCCCGCCCGACGGCGAGGGAGACGCGGTCCGCGGCGGCGGCGCCGTCAAAGACGACGCTCGCGCGGCGCAGTTCAAGAAGCGGCGCTTCGGCCATGGACGGACTCCGGGGTCAGAACTTTTCAACGGTCAGATGGTCGTCGATCTTGTCCCAGGCCTCGGACTCCTCGCGCAGCAGATACGCGGTGAGCGGATGCGCGTTGAGCCAGCCCTCCTCGATGCGGATGCGCAGACCCTCGTCGGTGCGGGTGAAGTCCATGAGCGGGAGCTCCACGTCGGTGCGCGCGTGGGCGAAGATCACCGCGAGGCGCAGCGCGACGGCGGCCTCTTTGGAGATCAGCTCGCCGAAGTAGGGCTCCATCTTCTTGAGCGTGCCGCGCTGCGAGAGCACGAGCGCGGCCATGGTGTCCTGTTCGCGGCGGCTGAAGCCCGGCATGTCGGCGTTCATCACGATGTAGTGGCCGTGACGGTGGTAGCGCGACGAGGAGATGATCATGCCCGTTTCGTGCACGAGCGCGGCCCAGCGCAGATAGCGCAGCTTTTCGGGGTCGGCTTTGGGCTTGAGGCGGCGGTAGATCGTCTCGGTGAGGTCGGCGACGCGCGCGGCCTGCTCGCGGTCGAGGCGCGAGGTCTCCATGAGCGTTTCGATCGTGACGTCGCGCGTGTCGCGGTTGGAGACGCGCCCGAGGAGGTCGTAGAGAAGTCCCATGCGCAGCGCGCCCGAGGCGGGGCGCATGCCCTCGACGCCGAGCACGCGGAAGACGGCCGAAAGGACGGCGATGCCGCCCGCGATCACTTCGCGGCGGTCCTCCTTGAGGCCCGCGAAGCGGATGCTTCCGATGTCGTGCGCCTCGAGGAGCATTTTGCGGAGCTTGTCGAGGTGCTCGGGGCGCACTTCGCCGTCGCTCCAGCCGAGCGTGCGGCAGATGTCGCTCACCGCGCCGAAGGTGCCCGCGGACCCGTAGGCCTCGTCGAAGTTCCCGCGGCCGAAGGCGGAGATGCTCTCCTCGAGTTCGGCCGCGCAGGCCGTGGTCGCGCGCTCGAGCGACTTCTGCGTGATGCGCCCGTCGCTGAAGAAGCGGATCGAGGTGTTGACGCAGCCGATGCGGAAGCTCTCGTAGCGCTCCGCATCGAGTCCGCGGCCGATGATCACTTCGGTGCTCGCGCCGCCGATGTCCACGACGAGGCGGCGCTTCTCGCTGCGCGGCAGCGTCTGCGCGCAGCCCTTGAAGACGAGGCGCGCCTCTTCATGGCCCGACAGAATGTCGATGCGGTAGCCGAGCGTCTCTTCGGCCTTGCGCAGAAACTCCGCGGCGTTCGTCGCGATGCGCATCGCCTGGGTGCCGACGGCGCGCACGCGCTCGGGAGGCAGCCCCGCGAGGCGCTCGTGGAAGCGCGCGAGCGCGGCGAGCGCCCGAGCCTGGATTTCCGGCGTGAGCGCGCCCGCCTTGTCGAAGCCGCCGGCGAGACGGACGGTCTCCTTCCAGTAGCTCTGCGTGAGGATGCGGTCTCCCTCCACGCGGCCGATCTCCACGCGGAAGCTGTTGCTGCCGAGGTCAACGGCGCCAAGTAGCATGATGTGTGTCCCCTCTGAGATGAGGCGTCCGTGCGCGGGCGGCTCGGCCGCCCCGCACATCACTGATCTTGTTCAAGTCCCACGAGTGCGTTGGCGAAATCGCGCGCCTTGAAGGGCTGCAGGTCCTCGAGCTTTTCGCCCACACCGATGTAGTAGATCGGCAGGGGCCGGTCGCCGCGCATGGCGCTGATCGCCGCGAGGACGCCGCCCTTGGCGGTGCCGTCGAGCTTCGTAATGATGAGGCCCGTGAGGTGTGCGAACAAGTCGAAGGCGTTCACCTGCGCGATCGCGTTCTGACCGTTCGTGCCGTCCACCACGAGGATCACCTCGTGTGGGGCGCCCGCCATCGCCTTTTCCTGCGAACGGCGGATGCGTCCGAGCTCCTCCATCAGGTTGGTCTGCGTGGGCAGACGACCGGCGGTGTCGGCGATCACGACGTCCATGCCGCGGGCGCGGCCCGCCGCAACGGCGTCGTAGACCACGGCGGCCGGATCGCCGCCCGTCTGCGAGATCACCTCGACACGGTTGCGTTCGCCCCAGACGGCGAGTTGTTCGCGCGCGGCGGCGCGGAACGTGTCGCCCGCGGCGAGCAGAACGCTTCGTCCGTCGTCGGAGAAGCGTTTGGCGAGCTTGCCGATGGAGGTGGTCTTGCCGGCGCCGTTGACGCCGCACATCATGATCACGGTCGGCTTGGCGCGCGAGAGGTCGAGGGTCCCCTCAGCGGGCTCGAGAATCTTCACGAGCTCGTCGCGCAGCGCGCGGCGCACTTCGTCCTGGGTCTTGAGGCCCTTGAGCTTAATGTCGTCGCGAAGCCGCTCTAAGATACGCGAGGACGTTTCGACGCCGACGTCGGCCGAAATCAGCGCGTATTCGAGTTCCTCGAGGAAGTCCTCGTCAACGACGCCGCCCGAGAAGAGGCCGATGATGTTGACGCGGGTGCGCGAAAGGCCGCTTTTCAAGCGGGAAAGCCATCCTTCAGAAGAACCAAAACCCATACCGACACGAAATCAATGAAAAGTCCGAAAAAGGAGCGCGGACGCTCAAGTGCCGTAAGTTTAACAACCTCGTCGGGACGCAGAGCGGGAGAAGTCCGCATCGTCGGCGGCCGTTGGCGGCGCACGCCGCTCGTCGTGACGGACCGCGAGGGGCTGCGTCCCACGCCCGAGCGCGTGCGTGAGACGGTCTTCGACTGGCTCGGCCATCTGCTGGGGAGCTATGCGGGGCGGCGCGCCCTCGACCTCTTCGCGGGCTCGGGCGCGCTCGGTCTGGAGGCCCTCTCTCGGGGCTTCGCCGCCCTCGACCTCGTGGAGCGCGACCGCGCGCAGGCCGCGGGGATCCGCGCCGCCCTCGAGCGCTTGGGCGCTCTCGAAGCGGCGGCGCTCCACGTCGAAGACGCGTTCGCCTTCCTCGCACGCAGTCCGCTCCTCTGGGACGTGATCTTCATCGACCCGCCCTTTGCGCTCGGTCTGCAGGACGATGCGGTGGCGCGCGCGCTCGAGCGCCTCGCGCCCGACGGGATCCTCTACGTTGAGCGCTCGGGCGAACTCACCGCCGACGCGCTCCTCGAGCGCCTCGGCCTCGTGCGGCTGCGCGCGACGTCGGCGGGCCAGGTTTCGTGCGAACTTCTCGCACGGGCCGACGGCGCCCTCGCGCCCCTCGCCAAGGCCGACAAGAAGATGAAGAAGACGAAGCCGGGCGCCGCCCGCAGCAAGGAGAAGGACGCATGACCGTCGCCGTCTACCCCGGAACCTTCGACCCCCTCACGAGCGGGCACCAGGACCTCGTGCGCCGCGCGTCGAGGATCTTTTCGCACGTCTACCTCGGCGTGGCGCTGAGCATAGGGAAGTCGCCGCTCCTCACGCTCGAGGAGCGCCTCACCTGCGCGCGGCTCGTCTGCGCGGACTATCCGAACGTCACCGTCGAGCCCGTCAGAGGGCTCCTCAAGGACTTCGTCGCCGAGCGCGGCATCGAGGTGATCGTGCGCGGCGCGCGCGCCGTGAGCGACTTCGAGTACGAATTCCAGATGGCGGGCATGAACCGTCAGCTCATGCCCGACGTGGAGACGGTCTTCCTCACCCCTTCGGACCAGTTCCAGTTCGTGAGCGGCACCTTTGTGCGCGAGATCGCGCGGCTCGGGGGCGAAGACGCCGCGCGCTTCGTCGATCCGCGCGTCTGGCCGATTCTGCGGGCCGCCTGCCGGCGGCCCTGACGGGGCCGCAGGGCGTCAGACGACCGGGTGCTGCGGCGCCGCAGGCGCCGTCTCGTCCTTCTGCCAGGGCATCTTCGGGAGCTTCCAGTCGGGAAGCTCGAACTTCGGGAGCTCCATCTGCGGGAGCTCAAGTCCCTGCCAGAAGTCCTTGATCGCCCGCTCGATGCGCCGCCCGAAGGCGTCGAGCGAGAAGGGCTCGCCCGAGCGCGCCTCGGCGACGACGCGCGCGGCGCCCGCCCAGTCGGCCCTCCAGACCGGCACGGCCGATCCGTCCGTCTCGAGCGCGGCGGCGAGGTCGAAGGCCGGAACCTTCTCCGCGGCCGGAAGGTGGATCACCGGCGCGAGCGTGAGCCGCCCGCGCGTGAACACGCCCGTGAAGTCCGCCGTCCAGGCCTCGGCCTTCACGCGGCCGTCGGTGATCCGGAGCGCCGGGGCGTCGGATTCGAGCGCCGTCCTGAAGGAGAGTTCGTCGAAGGCCGAAGTGGACTGCGGCTGACGCACTTCGGGCGGCGTCGCGTCGGGGGTCTCCTCGACCATGATCTTGTGCGCGAGCGGGATGTTGAAGCCCGCGAAGGCGCCGTCGGCGACCGTGAAGTCGCCGGAGGCCTCGCTGATGCGCGGCCTGCCCGGTTCGGGCGAAAGCGCGCCGCCGAGGTCGAGCGCGCCGTCCACGCGTCCCGAGAGCGCGGCCGGGCGCCCGAGAGCCGTCGCCCAGGCCTCAGCGCGGGCGCCGCGCACCTTGAGGTTCGCCTTCCAGAGGCCGTCGCGGGCAACGAAGCCCGCGAAGTCGAGCCGGCCGCCCAGCCATTCGCCCGTGCCGTGGGCGAGCGAGAGGGCGCCGTCGGCGAGCTTCGCCTCGGCCGAGAGTGTCGAGAAGCCTGCGGCCGGGCCGAAACCGTCCACGGAGAGCGCGCCCTCGAAGTCCGCGAAGCCAAGCCATTCCGGGCGCCAGGGGAGTGCGGCGGCGATCGCCGGATCCACCACGCCGAGGCGCACCTCGCCCTTGAGCTGCGCCCGGGGGGCGTCAGGCGACGTTTCCGAGGCGGCGGAGATCCGCACGGAGGTGCCGAAGAGCGTGCCCTGAAGATCCGCCCGGGCCGCGCCTCCGGCGGCCGTCGAGAGGGAGCCCGTGAGGCGGCTCGCCGCGGCGGCGGCCTGCGTGCCCTGGGGCGTCCAGGCGCTCGTGAGGTCGATCGCGGTGAGCGTGAGCGCGGCGGGCGAGGCGCGCCAGTCGAGCTTTGCCGAACCTTCGGCCGAAAGGGTGCCTTCGGCGGAAGTCAGGGTGAGGGAGGCCGAGGCGCGTTCAGTCGAGAGCGATCCGGCCGTGAGTGCCGCTTCCGGGGCGCTCACGCGCCAGGAGGCGCCGTCGGCGAAGACCGCCTTGAGGGTGGGTGCGGTGAGGCGCCAGCCCGCCTGGTCGGGAGCGAGGGAGGCGGCGTTGAGTTCGGCGTGCACGCTCCGGCTGCGCCAGAGGCCGTCGATCGTGAAGGCGGGGGAGTCGAGGACGAGCCGCGGCAAGAGCTCCGCCGTCGCGGCGTCCGGGGTGAAGCGGAAGGCGCCCGAGAGCGTGGCGGCGCCCGAGAGCGCAGCGCCGTCGAGGTTCCCGGCGGCGCGCACGACGCCGCCCGCCTCGCTCATGTTTTCAAGGCGCGCTTCGAGTGCGGAGATGCGCACGGGGGCGGAGCCGAACACCTCGCCCGAGAGCGTCACGGCGCTGTTTCTGAGCTCCATGAGCGCGACGTCCCAGTAGGTGCCCGAGAGCCGGCGCGCCTGCTCGGCCGACGCGGGCGTGCCGGGCGCGAGCGTCAGGTCGAGGCCGTCCACGAGGATGTGGTCCACGCGCGGGGATCCGGCGAAGATCGCCCAGGGCTTGAGGCGGATCATCGCCGCCGAGAAGCCCCCGAGCCGCTCGCCGTCTGCGGCGCGCACGAGGCTCGAGCCGGGCAGCGTCACCTCAAGCTCCGGGAGGCGCTTGAGCGTGAGGGCGGCGGAGTATTCGATGCGAAGGCCGAGGTGCGTCTCGAGCGCGTTCGCCACGCGTTGGGCGACGCGCTCCGGCGTCACCCAGAAGGAGAGCGCCGCGACGGCGGCGAGCACGATGAGGGCGAGGAAGAGCAGAAGGGCGGTGACCGTTCGGAGATGGCGCATGGGACTCTCTGGAAGGGACGGAAATGGTTTCGCAGGAGAGTCTGCCACAGCCGCGGTGCGCCGCGGCCCCGATGAACGGGGCCGCGGGGAGTGCGGGAGGTCCGGGCGCGCGGCCCCGCCTTCCTGGAGGCGGGCGGACCCCGCATGAGGTCCGCTCCGGGAAGCGTCAGGCCTTCTGACGGATGAGCCAGTCGAAGGCGCCGAGCGCGGCCGTCGCGCCGCCACCCAGGGCGATCACGACCTGCTTGTAGTGCGACGTCGTGCAGTCGCCGCCCGCGAAGACGCCTTCGGCGGAAGCGGCGCCGCGGTCGTTCACGACGATCTCGCCCCACTTGTTGAGCTCGACGACGCCCTGGAGGAAGTCCGTGTTCGGCACGAGGCCGATCTGCACGAAGCAGCCCGCGGCCGGGACGGTCTTCAATTCGCCCGTGGCGCGCTCGCGGTAAGTGACGCCCGTGAGCATCGTGCCGTCGCCCTCGAGCTTCTCGACGTCGAGGTTGTAGACGATCTTCGCGTTCGAGGTGGATTCGAGGCGCTTGACGAGCACTTCGTCGGCGGTGAGCTTGTCGCCGCGCTGCAGCAGCGTCACGGAGCGGCAGAGCGCGGCGAGGTCGATCGCGGCCTCGACGCCCGAGTTGCCACCGCCCACGACGACCACGTCCTTGCCCTTGAAGAGCGGACCGTCGCAGTGCGGGCAGTAGGCGACGCCGTGGCCCTGGTATTCCTTTTCGCCCGGGACGCCGAGCTGACGCCAGCGCGCGCCCGAGCAGACGATGACGGCCTTGGCCTCAAGCCTGCCGCCGCTCGCGAGTTCGGCCGTCCAGAGGGCGCCTTTCTTCTCGAGCTTCGCGACGCGCTCGAGCGCCATCACGTCCACGCCGTAGTGCGCGACGTGTTCCATGAAGCGGCCGCCGAGGGCGACGCCGTCGGTGACGAGCACCGAGGTGAAGTTCTCGATCGAGGAGGTTTCATTCACCTGCCCGCCCGGACGCTCGCAGACCACGCCCGTGCGCAGACCCTTGCGGGCGCTGTAGATCGCGGCGGTGGCGCCCGCCGGACCCGCGCCGATCACGAGAACGTCGAAGGGCGCCTTCTGCGAGAGCTTCTCGGCCTGGGCCTTCACGAACCCCTCGTCGAGCTTCGCGACGATCTCGCCCAATTCATGGCGGCCCGAGATGAAGGGCTTGCCGTTCAGGTACACCGTCGGCACGGCCATCACGTGGCGCGCCTTCACCTCGTCCTGGAAGAGCGCGCCGTCGATCACGGTCGTGGTCACGTTCGGGTTGAGGATCGCCATCAGGTTGAGCGCCTGCACAACGTCCGGGCAGTTGTGGCACGAGAGGGACATGTAGACCTCGAAGTCGTACCGACCCTGGAGGCCGCACACGCGCTCGAGAAGGTCCGGATCCTCCTTGCTCGGATAGCCGCTCGCCTGAAGCATGGCGAGGATGAAGGAGGAGAACTCGTGCCCCATCGGCAGGGCGGCGAAGCGCACGCCGGCCTTTTCGCCCGTGCGGCTCACGGTGAAGCTCGGGCGGCGCACCTGGACGCTCACGTCCTCGGTGGCGAGCGTGATCTTGCCCGAAACCGAGGCGACGTCCTTCATGAGCGAGGCGATCTGGGCGGACTCGGGAGAGTCGTCCGGAGCGACGGTGAGCGTGATCGGATTGATGAGGCGGTCGAGGTAGCCCTTGACCTGCGAAAGAGCGGAGGCGTCAAGCATGTTTTTTCTTCTGCAGATGCTGAGTACATGAAAAAAGCCGCGGCGCTGCCGCGGCTTTCTTCGCCGCACCGGGCTGCGGAGCTCCCGCTGAGGGGAGCCTGCGGCCGGCCCGGGCGGACTTCCGGTCGGATTAATCCGGCGGGATTAGATCTTGCCGACGAGGTCGAAGGACGGGGTGAGCGTCTCCTTGCCGGGACGCCACTTGGCCGGGCAGACCTGGCCCGGGTTCGCCTCGACGTACTGCGCGGCTTCAACCTTGCGCAGCAGCTCGGAGGCGTCGCGGCCGATGCCGCCGTCATGGTGCTCCATGACGACGATCTTGCCGGCGGGGTTGATCACGAACGTGCCGCGCTCGGCGAGGCCGTCCTTCTCGATGAGGACGTCGAAGTTGCGCGCGAGGACGCCGGCCTTGTCGCCGAGCATCGGGAACTTGACCTTGCCGACGGCTTCGGAGGATTCGTGCCAGGCCTTGTGCGTGAAGTGCGTGTCGGTCGAGACGGAGTAGATCTCGACGCCGAGCTTCTTGAAGGCTTCGTAGTGCTCGGCGAGGTCTTCGAGCTCGGTCGGGCAGACGAACGTGAAGTCGGCCGGATAGAAGAAGACGACGGACCAGTGGCCCTTCAGATCAGCGTCCGTGACCTTCTTAAAGGCACCGTTGTGATAGGCCTCGGTCTCGAACGGAAGAATTTCGGTGGTAAGCAGAGACATTTGATTTCCCTATAAAAAGAGGTTGGTCTCAGGTGGATTCGTTGCGCTCACTGTAGCAATCATTTATTGAGATGTCAATCATGAAAATCTCAATCTATTGCAAGCGGATGTTTCCCGCTTCAGCGCAGCTTCCCGAGCTGGCGGCGAATGTTGGGGGCGAGGCGTTCGAGGGCGTCGAGCGTCGTGAAGATCGAGGCGCGTCCGCGCTGGGAGAGCTCGCGGAAGCGCGAGAGCAGCTCGTTCTCTTCGGCGACGACGATGTGCCGTTCGGCCGTGAGGATGTAGAGGACGTCGAAGCCGCAGGCCGCGAGCCGCGGCATGCGCCAGACGCCGGGATCGGCGGCGCCAGATTCAAAGCGCTCGTAGACGTCGAGCGGGACGCCGAGCAGCTGTGCGATCTGCAACGGCGCATAACCGAGGCGCTCGCGTTCGGACTTGAGCCGGACGCCGATCTCCTGACGCTTCTTCGTGGAGGTCGTGGCCATGTTGGAAATGAGACTCCTCGTGGATGGTGGGAGCGGGATGTCCGGGCGGGACCCCCGAGGTCTGCCCGAGTATAAGCCGCGCTTTGCTGCGGCCGAAAGCTCCGGCGCGGCTCCCGACTGTGCCCATGTGCAAACGGCTCCTCGATCAGGAGGAGCCGTTTGGCGGGCGGGCCGCCCGGAGGGGCGGCCGCGGAGGCCCGGGCGGGAGGTGCGTCAGACGTTGAAGAGGAAGTTCATCACGTCGCCGTCCTGGACGACGTAGTCCTTGCCTTCGGCGCGCATGCGGCCCGCCTCCTGGGCGCCCTTTTCGCCGCCGTGGGCGATGTAGTCCTCGTAGCCGATCGTCTGGGCGCGGATGAAGCCGCGCTCGAAGTCGGTGTGGATCACGCCCGCGGCCTGCGGGGCGGTGTCGCCCTTGTGGATCGTCCAGGCGCGCACTTCCTTCACGCCGGCCGTGAAGTAGGTCTGCAGGCCGAGGAGGTCGTAGGCGGCGCGGATCACGCGGTTGAGGCCGGGTTCGGTCATGCCCATGTCTTCGAGGAACATCTCCTTGTCGGCGTCGTCGAGGTCGGCGATGTCGGCTTCGGTCTTGGCGCAGACCGCGACCACCGGGGCGTTTTCCTTGGCGGCGTAGCCGCGCACGGCGTCGAGGAGCGGGTTGTTCTCAAAGCCGTGGTCCTCGACGTTGGCGACGTACATGGTCGGCTTCATCGTGAGGAGGAAGAGTTGGCGCAGGACGAGCTTCTCCTCGTCGGTGAGGGGAACGGAGCGCGCCGGGAGGCCTTCGTTGAGCGCGGGCTGGATCTTCTCGAGCGCGAGGACGAGCTTGAGCGCCTCCTTGTCACCGCCCGAGCGGGCCTGCTTGGCGTAGCGGTTGAGCGCCTTCTCGACGGCGGCGAGGTCGGCGAGCGCGAGCTCGGTGTTGATCACGCTGATGTCGTTGAGCGGATTCACTTCGCCCGCGACGTGCACGATGTTGTCGTCGTCGAAGCAACGCACAATGTGGGCGATGGCGTCGCACTCGCGGATGTTGGCGAGGAACTGGTTGCCGAGGCCTTCGCCCTTGCTCGCGCCGGCGACGAGGCCGGCGATGTCCACAAACTCGACCGCGGCCGGAACGATGCGTTCGGGCTTGACGATTTCGGCGAGCTTCTGCAGGCGCGGATCGGGCACCTCAACGATACCGACGTTCGGTTCGATCGTGCAGAAGGGATAGTTCTCCGCGGCGATGCCCGCCTTGGTGAGCGCGTTGAAGATGGTGGACTTGCCGACGTTGGGCAGGCCGACGATGCCGCATTTGAGACCCATGATGCTTGTCTACTCTTTTCTTTGTCAGGGGGGTTGATCCGCCGGGGGCGTCCTCCGCCGCGGCCGCGAAGCGGCGCGGGAGGGCGCGGGCGGCGCTATTTTAAGGGCGCCGGGGATGGGGCGCACGGCTTTGGGGCGTACTCCGGGAGCGCTTCGATGAAGGCGCGGAGCGCCTGAGGAGACTCCTCGGAGAAGACCGCGAGGCCCGAACGGGCGAGAAGCTCGGCCGTGACGCCGCGCCCCGGGACGATCCGGCCCGAGAAGCGCCCGTCGTAGACCCCGCAGGGGCTGCACGAGGGGCTTCTCGCCTTGAGGAGCGCCGCGCGGGCGCCCGCGGCGCGGGCCGCCTCGAGCGCCCGTCGGGCGCCCTCGACGTAGGGGGTGGTGCAGTCGCAACCTGTCCGGGCCGCAACCCGTCCGCGGCCCTCGAGCACGTCCCCGGCTGTGCGGCCGGGGACGATCTCGCAGGGTTCGCGCGGGGTGGGGAGTCCTCCGTCCGTCTCCGGACAGACGGGAATCCAGCGCACGCGCGCCTCGAGGTCGCCCAATGCGGCGAAGACCGCCGGCGCGGGCTTCGAGCATCCGTCCCAGCGGCACGCCTCGCCCAGGAGGCACCGGCTCACGAGGACCGGAATCCCGTCGGGGCGCATCACTTCGCCGGGCGCGAGGGCGGAAGATCGAGCTTGGCGGGCTTCGGGGGCTTCTTGGGCGACCCGTAGGAGGCGATCGCCCGGTGCGCCTTCTCCATTTCGCCCTCGGCCCAGAGGTTTACCGTGTCGAGCGCGGCCCTTTCGCACGTCTCGATCGCGGCGGCCTGCTCGGCGTTGGGCGAGGAGAGCACGAAGTCGAAGACCTGCTGCGCGAGGCCGAGCGTGCGCGGATGGCCGATGCCGAGGCGCAGGCGCCAGAAGTCGGGGGTTCCGAGCTGCGCGGTGATCGACTTGAGGCCGTTGTGGCCGGCGTTGCCGCCGCCGAGCTTGATGCGCATGCACCCGGGAAGGAGGTCCATCTCATCGTGCACGACGAGGATCTCCTTGGGAGAGATCTTGTAGTAGTTCGCGACGGCCGAGACGGATTCGCCCGAGAGGTTCATGTAGGTCGTGGGTTTGAGGAGCCAGACCTCCTCGCCCGCGATGCGCACGCGGGCGACCTCGCCCTTGAACTTCGGCTCGCTGCGGAAGACGGCGCCCGTCTTCGCGGCGAGCGCGTCGAGGAAGCGGAAGCCCGCGTTGTGGCGGGTTCGGACGTATTCCTGGCCGGGATTGCCGAGGCCGGCGATCAGGCGGATGGGAGTGGGCTGTGCCATGGACGTATCTCAGAGGATGTCGATGAAGCGGACGTGAGGGCGCGTGAGGGCGCCCGGATCAGCGGCGCGGACCGCGGCGCTCTTCGTCGTCGAAGCGCCCGTAGCGGTCTTCGCGTCGGGGACGTTCGGTGCGCGGCGCATCATCATAGCGGCCGCCGCGACGGGGGCGGTCCCCGCCGTCGGCGCGCTCGCCGCGCTCCTCGCGGCGTCCGCCGTTGTCGAGGCGCACGGTGACCGTGCGGCCCTTGAAGCGCACGCCCTGGAGCGCCTCGATCACCTGTTCGGCGATCGACTCGTCGACTTCGGCGAGGGTGAAGCGGTCGGAGATGTCGATCGCGCCGATCGCGCGCGAGCTCACGTTCGCTTCGTTGGCGATGGCGCCGACGATGTCGCCCGGGCGGATGCCCGACATGCGGCCCGCGCCGATGAAGAGGCGCGTCATGCCCGGTTCGGGCGCGCGCGGCTCACGGCGGGGACGCTCCTCGCGGGGGGCGTATTCGCGCCGGTCGCCTTCGTCGCGGCGCTCACGGCGCTCGCGGGCGGCGAAGGCGGGGATCTCCGTCGTGTCGTCGGCGCCGCCCTCGCTCTCGAAGGCGAAGCGCACGGCCGCCGCGGCGACGTCCATCGGATCGTGCTCCTCGCAGAGCGACTCGACGACGACGCGGAAGCGGTCGAGCCCCTCGCCCGAGAGGAGCTCCTCGATGGCGCCGCGCATCACCTCGAGGCGCTTCGCCTGAACGTCGGTCGCCGACGGGACGGTGCGCATCTCGATCGTCGAGCGCGTGAAGCGCTCGAGCGCGCGCAGCTGCCGGTGCTCGCGCGGCTCGATGAGCGTGATCGCCGTGCCGGTGCGGCCCGCGCGGCCGGTGCGGCCGATGCGGTGCACGTAGGTTTCAAACGAGGCGGGAATGCCGAAGTTGATCACGTGGGTGAGGTTCTCGAGGTCGATGCCGCGGGCGGCGACGTCGGTCGCGACCACGGCGTCCAACTGACCCGCGCGGGCGCGGCGCATCACGCGGTCGCGCGTGGGCTGGTCGAGGCCGCCATGAAGCGCCTCAACGCTGTAGCCGCGCACACGCAGCGCTTCGGTGAGTTCGTCCACCTCGTTGCGGGTGCGCGCGAAGATGATCGCGAGCTCGGGGTCCTCGAGGTCGAGGATGCGCCCGAGCGCGGCGGTGCGGTAGCTGCGCGGCACGACGTAGGCGATCTGCGGCACGCGCGGCGCCTCGCCCTCGGGGGTGACTTCGCGCGCGATCGAGATGCGCTCGGGGTTGTTGAGGTGCTCGTCGGCGATGCGGGCGATCCGCGGAGGGAGCGTCGCCGAGAAGAGCGCCGTCTGCACGTGTTCGGGGAGCGCGGCGAAGATCGCGTCGAGCTCGTCGGCGAAGCCGAGGTCGAGCATCTCGTCGGCCTCGTCGAGCACCACGGCGTTGATCTCCTCGAGGTTGAGCGTGCCGCGCGAGATGTGGTCGAGCGCGCGGCCCGGCGTCGCGACGACGACGTGGGTGCCGCGCTTGAGGGCGCGGATCTGGCGGCCGTACTCCTGACCGCCGTAGATCGGCGTCACGACGAGACCGGCGTCGCGCCCGTAGCTGTGGAAGGACTCCGACACCTGCAGGCAGAGCTCGCGCGTCGGCGTGAGCACGAGGATCATCGGCGCGCCGGGTTCGGCGCCGAGCGTCCAGCGCTCGATGAGCGGCAGCGCGAAGGCGGCCGTCTTGCCCGTGCCGGTGGCGGCCTGGCCGAGGACGTCGCGGCCGGCGAGGATCGCCGGGATGGCGGCTTCCTGGATCGGGGTGGGCTCTTCAAAGCCGAGGGCGGAAAGGGAGGTGACGAGCTGTTCGGAGAGACCGAGTTCGGCGAAGGTTGCCATGGTTTTTCTAGTGTCCTTGAAGGGCGGTTTTTGAGGGGCAGCCTGGAGCCTCGCACATCAGGTCTCGAAGGTCTCGGAAGATGAGGCGGCAGCTGCGCACTGGGTCGGGAGCGCCCGATGGGCACTCCCGCGGGAGCGGCGTGCGTCGTGCACGCGGCGGCGTGTTCTGTTCGGGAGGGAGAAAAGGAATGCGCGCTTCATGCGCGCGCCGCCCTTCCCGAACGGGCGGCAAAACGAAGGCCCGCTGCGGCGCCTTGGGGCGCCGTGCGGGCCTCGTGGGACCGGCGCACTCCGCTTTGGGTGGAGCGCGCCTCGCCTCGGAGCGGATTACTTCGCCGGGGCGGCGGCCGGAGCAGCGGCCGGAGCAGCGGCGCCGTCGGCCGGAGCAGCAGCGGCGTCGGCCGGGGCGGCGATCTCTTCCTCGACCGGGGTGATCACGGAGGCGACGACGCTGTCAGTGACGACGCGCACGCCGGCCGGAACCGTGAGCTCGGAGGAGTGCAGCGTCATGCCGGACTCCATCTTGGAGAGGTCGACCTCGATGAACTCGGGCAGGTCGCGCGGCAGGCAGGCCACTTCGACGTAGGAGACCGTGTGCGAGATGATGCACTTGTCGACCTTGACGGCCGGGCTCAGCTCGTCGCCGGTGAAGTGCAGCGGCACGCGCATCGTGACTTCTTCGTCCGGGCTGATGCGCTGGAAGTCGATGTGCATGACCTGCGGCTTGTACGGATGCATCTGGAAGTCGCGGAGAACCACGAGCTGTTCCTTGCCGTCAAGCTCCATCGTCAGGATCGAAGCGTGGAACTTCTCCTTGCGCAGGGCGAAGAAGATCGGATTGTGTTCGAGTTCGATCGGCGCAGCGGGCTCGTTGCCGCCGTAGATGATGCCCGGCAGCTTGTCCGCACGACGCAGACGGCGGCTCGCACCCGTACCTTGCGCCTTGCGCGTGGTGGCGATGACTTTCATTGGAAACTCCTCAGGAGTGAATGTGATGAAGAAAAATCGGGCGGCGGGAATCGCGACCAACTCCTGCCGCCTCGGGGGTTTTTAGTCCGTGAACAGGCTGCTCACGGAGGCCTCGCGCGCGATGCGCGAAAGGGTTTCGCCGATGATCGCGGCGCAGGAGACCTGGCGGATCTTCGGGCAGGCCTGGGCGGCCGGGGAGAGCGGAATCGTGTCCGTCACCACGAGCTCGTCCAGAGCGGAATTGGTGATGCGCTCGACCGCGGCGCCGGAGAGCACCGGGTGCGTGATGTAGGCGACGACGCCGAGGGCGCCGCGTTCCTTGAGCGCGCCGGCGGCGTTGCAGAGCGTGCCGGCCGTGTCGACGATGTCGTCGGTGATGATGCAGGTGCGGCCCGCAACGTCGCCGATGATGTTCATGATCTCGGCGACGTTGGCGCGCGGACGGCGCTTGTCGATGATCGCGAGATCAGCTTCGATCGCCTTGGCGAGCGCGCGGGCGCGCACGACGCCACCCACGTCGGGCGAGACGACGATCGGGTTCTCGAGGTGGCGCGAGCGCAGATCGGCGAGC
Source organism: uncultured Sutterella sp. (assembly GCA_905198475.1). Classification (GTDB taxonomy): domain Bacteria; phylum Pseudomonadota; class Gammaproteobacteria; order Burkholderiales; family Burkholderiaceae_F; genus Sutterella. The sequence goes on from CAJKCQ010000026.1 coordinate 27,044, forward strand.
AACACCGGCGTCGCGTAGATGTTGTCCACCGGAACGTCGAAGAAGCCCTGGATCTGGTCGGCGTGCAGGTCCATCGTGAGGACGTGGTCGACGCCGACGGACTGGAGCATGTTGGCGACGACCTTCGCGGAGATCGCGACGCGCACGGAGCGCGGACGACGGTCCTGGCGGGCGTAGCCGTAGTAGGGGATGGCGGCGGTGATGCGGCGGGCGGACGAGCGCTTGAGCGCATCCACCATGATCATCAGCTCCATCAGGTTGTCGTTCGTCGGGGCGCAGGTGCTCTGCAGGACGAACACGTCCTTGCCGCGGACGTTGTCGAGGAGCTGGACGCTCACTTCGCCGTCGCTGAAGCGCGTGACCGACGCGCGGCCAAGGGGGATGTGGAGATATTCAGTAACGGCCTGGGCAAGCTTGGGATTGGCATTGCCTGCAAAGACCATCATGCTTTCCGGCACCATGGGGACCATGATTTCTGCTCTCGCTTGGGGTGGGTTGAGACTGGCGAAGGGGCCGCCAGGGCGCTCCGCAGGCCGTCTCTGGCCGTTGGATTTGGCAGGGGTGGAAGGAATCGAACCTTCGGTAGCCGGAATCAAAATCCGGTGCCTTACCGCTTGGCTACACCCCTATTGCTCCGGCATCCTGCGTCCAGGCCCGAAGCGGATGCTCTCGAAGGCTGCGGACGCTGAAGAAGCGCCAACCTGCAGGCAGGCGATTCATCTCGAGGGCAGGCTCGGGGGAGCCGGGACGGATCAGAGCGAAGACGGCGCTGCCGGAACCGGTCATGCGCGTCTCGCCGCCCAAAGGCGCGAGTGCGGCAAGAGCATCGAGGATCACGGGCTCAATGGCGGCTGCAGTCTTCTGCAGGTCGTTGCGGCCGGGAAGCTCGGGCCAACGGTTCCGGAGGAGGTCGGAAAAGACACGTATTCTCTGTGATTCGCTATCTCTTGTCAAGGAAGGAGAGGCGAAAATTTTCGCAGTGGAAACACCGCGTCCGGGCCAAATGACGGCGTATTCGGCCGGAGGGACGAAGAGGGGCGAGACGCGTTCGCCGATCCCTTCGACGAACGCGTTTTGACCGTGGATGAAGAAGGGCACGTCGGCGCCGAGCGTCTCTCCGATCCGCGCGAGTTCGGCGCGGTCGAGCCCGAGCTCCCAGAGCCGGTTGAGACCGATGAGGGTCGTCGCCGCGTCCGAGCTCCCGCCCCCCATGCCCGCGCCCGCCGGGATGCGCTTCTCGACGCGGATCCGCACGCCCTTCTCGGCCGCCGCCGGACCGGCCGCGGCGCGCAGCGCCTCGGCCGCGCGCCAGCAGAGGTCCGCCTCGGGGGCGCACTCGAGGTCGCCCGTGCGCTCGATGCGGCCTGCGGGGAGCTCCGTGAGGTCCACCGTGTCGGCGAGGTCGATCAGGATGAAGATCGATTCGAGGAGGTGCTTGCCGTCGGCGCGCCGGCCGATCACGTGAAGAAAGAGGTTGAGCTTCGCCGGAGCGGGCAGCCCGAGGAGCATGTGCGGCGTGCGCGCCGCAGCGGAGGTGGAGGGGTCAGTCGTCATCATCCGTCACTGCAGTGAGGGTCATCCGGGGGCCGGCCGCACGCTCGATGCGCAGGCGCTTCGCCGAGCCGTCGGCACGGCGCGAGAGGATGCGGCAGCGCCAGCCGTCCGCCTCGAGCGCGTCGGGCGCCGCCGGGCCCGCGGCGAGGAGGTCGCGGAGCTCGCGCACGGGCAGCGTGAAGCCGAGGAGCCGCATGAGGAGTTCGTCGAGGTCCGCCGCGACGACGGGTTCGTCCGTCCCGCCGCGGGAGAAGGAGGCGCCGCGGGGCGTCTCCTCGATCCGGGCGAGGATTCCCGAGAGGGGCGTGAGGAGGTCGAGCCGCAGGAGTTCGCGCGAGTCCGTGAGCTCGAAGCGCCCGGACTGCCGCTCGGCGCCGCCCTCGAGTTCGGCCGAGAAGGCGAACCGCCCGCGCCAGCGGCGCGCGTTCGCGGGGGCGACGGCGCAGCCCGCCGCGAGGAAGGGCAGGAACGCTGCGAGCGTGAGGAGCGTGCGGCGTGCGGTCACTTCGCGCTCCCGGCCGCCGGAGGCGGCGTGAGGCCGAGGCGGGCCGCGAGCTTCGCGGCGGCTTGCGCCGAGCCGTGGGCGCTCATTTCGCCGAGCGCGGCTTCGGCTTCGGCGCGCCGTCCGTCGGCGGCGAGGATTTCAACGAGGTGGGCCGCCACCTCCTCGTCCCAGAGGCGCTTGAGCGAGGCGGCGGTGAATTCCGCCGCGGCCCTGAAGCGGCCTTCGCGGAAGGAGAGCCACCCCATCGAGTCGAGGATGTACGGGTCGAGCGGCTCGGCCTTGTAGGCGCGCTCGAGCAGTTCGCGCGCCTCCTTGAGGTGGGCGTTGCGCACGGTGTAGAGGTAGCCGAGGGCGTTGAGGCCCTGGACATGGGCGGGACTGAGCGTGATGAGCGCCCGCAGGTGCTTCTCGGCCGCGTCGGAATCGCCCGCATTCTCCTCGAGCATCGCGGTTTCGTAGAGCACGTCGGGTTCGTCGGGGTGTTCGACGACGGCCTTGCGCATGAGCGCGAGGGCGTCGGCGGGGCGGCCGAGCTCGAGAAGAAGCTGCGATTCGGCGCCGTAGAGCACGGGGGCGTCGAGGGGGAGCGCTCTGCGGCCGCGCTCGAGCCGCTCGAGCGCTTCGTCGCCGCGGCCGAGGTCGGCGAGCGCGAGCGCCTCGTGGATGCGCGCCTGTGCGGCGAAGGGACCGCTCTGGAGCTGGGCGAAGTACTCCGCCGCGCGCGCCGGAGCCTGCTGCGTGAGCGCCGCCTCGCCCATGCGCAGCCACACCTCGAGGCGCGAGAGGTCCGCTTCGCCCCCGCTCTGCTCGCGCAGCAGACGGACGTATTCACTGAAGTACTTCTCGGTGCGCTGCGGTTCGTGGAGGTCCGCGGCGAGCTGCCCCGCGTTGAAGGGGATGCGTGGATCCTCGGCGGGCTTCTTCATGGCGCGGTCGAGCGCTTCGACCGCCTGGGCGCGCCGACCGAGCCGCTGCTCGACGCGCGCGTAGATGAGGAGCACGAAGGCGTCGTCGGGGTGGCGCTTGAGGTGGCTCTCGAGCATCGCGCGGGTCTTCATCTGATCAACGGGCCAGCACGTGTCGGCGGCGCGGCCGAGGAGCTCAGCGTCGCCCCGGGCGCGGCCGGCCGCGGCTTCGGCGCGGCGGCAGGCTTCGGCGCCG
>CAJKCQ010000027.1 GCA_905198475.1 uncultured Sutterella sp.
GGGAGTTTCCGATTAAATGTGTCGATGGTTTGAGTTAAGTCAAGATTGGAAAGGTGGTTGATAGTGTATTTCGCTCTAGTGAGCGGATCCTGTCAAGAGCTCGTGGAATACCGCAGCCGCTTGCGGCGAGGATATGCCGCGAAAGGCTCTTGACAGGAGCTGCGAACGTCCGACCCTGAGGCTCGGAGCGTGGGAGGCCGCAGGCCGCCCAGGCTCCCGAGCCTCGCGGCGGAGAGCGTGGGGTGAATGCGAGCTTGCTCGCAGAGGGGCAAAGCCCCTTCCATGGCGCTCCGCATGCATCATTCTTCCTCCGCCGTGAAGCGCTCGCCGAACATGGCGGCGAAGGCGGGCATGGCCTCACCCCACCGGATCGTCGCCCGCTTCCACGTCTGCTGGAAGTTCCTGATTGCCAGGAATATCAGTTTCTTGGCGGCCTCCTCGTGCGGGAAGAGAGACCTTGACTTCGTCACCTTGCGGATGGCTCGGTTCAGGCCCTCTATGGCGTTGGTCGTGTAGATGAGCTTCCGGATGGCCGGAGCGAAGTTGAAGAACGGCACCACCTCCGTCCAGACGCGCCGCCAGGCCTGCGTGATGGCAGGGTAGCGCTTGCCCATTGCCGACGCCTCAAAGGCGTCCAGGGCGTCTGCGGCCGCTTCCGCGTTCACGGCTTGATAGATGGCCTTGAGGCCCGCGCAGACGGCCTTCCGGTCCTTATGGCTCACAAAGGCCGTGGAGGAGCGAATGAGGTGCACGATGCACGTCTGGTGCAGGGTATTGGGGAAGACCGCCTGAATCGCCTGCGTCATGCCTTTGAGCCCGTCCGTGACGGCGATCATGATGTCGTTGACGCCCCGGTTCTTGAGCTCGCTGAAGACGTTCGTCCAGAAGGCAGCGCCCTCGTTCTCCGAGATCCAGATGCCCAGCACGTCGCGGTGCCCCTGGCGGTTGACGCCGAGAGCGAGGTGAACGGCCATGTTCTTGATGCCCGCGCCGCTGCGGATCTTGACGCGCAGGGCGTCGAAGAAGACAACGGAGTAGATCGACTCCAAGGGGCGGTTCTGCCACTCCTTCACCTCGTCGAGAACGCTCTCCGTAGCACGGCTGACGAAGTCCGGGCTGACGTCGATGCCGTAGAGCTCCTCGAGGAAGGCGCGGATTTCACGCACCGTCATCCCGCGGCCGTAGAGGGCGATGATCTGCTCGTTGAGCTTGTCCATCGTGCGCGAGCGTTTCGGCACGAGCGTCGGCTCAAAGGTGCCCAGACGATCCCGAGGCGACTGGATGTCGAGCTCGCCGAATTGGGTGCGGACCTTCTTCTTGATGAAGCCGTTGCGCTTGTTGCGAGGCTGCGCAGCCTCGTCGTCCGAGATGGCGTCCTGCACTTCCTCTGCCTCATCGTCGGCGGCGGCGACCTTCTTGCCTTCGAGGTGATGCGAGAGCTCGGTCTTGAGGGCCGTCTCGATCAGGCGGCGGCTGATGTCCTTCATGAGCTCGGTGAAGGCGTCTTCATCGAAGGGAGTGCCTTTCTGGATGGCCTGCTCGTAGCACTGTTGCACGATCGCGTCGCGCGGATCAACAGGTTGGTTGCGGTTGGTCTTTCGAGTGGTCTTCATGTTGTATGTCGTCCAGGGGAACTCCGTCACGGAAGACGGAGTATCTCACGACACACCTTGTCGGACTCCCTCGGCGAGCACGGGCTTGGGCATGTGAATGCCGAGCGCGGCGAAAAGGGTCATCAGGAGGTAGACGTCGAGCGGAATCGAGGAGAACATGCGCTTCAGGAAGAGCCGCACGCCGCCGCCCTCGCCTTTGCCGGCCACCGCCGCGGCCATCGAGTAGGTCGCGCCCGTGCACATGATGGAGTTCCCGGTGTCGAAGAGGCAGGTCGCCACGACGCCCACGGGCCCGAGGAAGCTCTGGATGAAGGGGAGCGTGAAGCACCCGATGTTGTATCCGGAGTAATTGATCATGTTGAAGGCCTGCTCGGCCGCGCCCCGGCGGCCTGCGGCGAGCCACCCCGCGCCGATCGTCACGAGGTTGCAGAGAACCCCGAGGAGGACGAGCGAAAAGAGCGCGAAGTCCACCGAGATGCGGGAGAAGTTCGAGATCACCGCGCAGGGAAGCGTGATCTTGAGGACGATCGCCGCGATGAGGCGGAAATCCTCCGCCTTGAAGAAGTGGATGCGCTTGAGGGCGTAGGCGCCGATGATGATCAGCACGAAGGCCGCGACTTTTGTGAGGACGGTTTCCATGACGCGTTCCTGAAAAAGGGCGTCGGATGGGCGCCGGTGCGGCGATTATAGGAAGGCTTCCGTCCCAGCCACGTGGGGAGCCTCCGGCGAAGCTTTGGTGAGCGCCCGCCCCTCCGGGGGAGCCTTTCGCCCCCGCAGCCCTCAGGCGTCGAGGCGCTCCGAGAACCGGATGAGGAAGAGGTCCGTGCGGGATTGCGCCGGCGGGCGGCGGCCGACGATGATGCGCGCGGCCGAGGGCTTCCCGGCGAAGGAATAGCCGCCGTCGGGTTCGAGCACGTAGTCGACCGCCGAAGGCGCATCGGCGAAGGCCGGGTCATCGACGCGCACTTCGGCGCCGAAGTTGTTGTCGCTCACCACCGCGACGGTCTGCATGTCGGGGAGCACCGCCACGCCCTTCGCCTTGTCGGCGCTCCAACCCAAGTCCGCGAGGTTGACGAGCGTGCGGCGGCGGACCATTCCGGGCCGGCCGCGACGCAGGCGTCCGAGCGACGCGGGATCGCGCCCGCAGACGTCTTCGGCGCCGCTGAAGTCGCCGAGAACGAGCTGCAGGAGCCTGCCGCCCCCCTTGGCGTCGCCCTGCTCGATCGCGATGAAGCGCCCGGGCGCGATGTGGGCGAGGTCGCCGATCGTCGGGCGCGACGTGCGCTTCCAGAGCTCCCGCTCGATCGGCCAGAGAAAGCACCGGGTCGAGAGCGACGCGGGGTCGGATTCAATCAGCGTGAAGCAGCGCTGCACCCCGAAGGCGGAGCGGTCGAAGGTGAGGAGCCGCCCGTCGGCGGCGGTGAGGCCGCGCAGCGTCCGCGGCCGCCCCGCGAGATAGTGGGGGAGCCCGGCGCCCGGCAGGAGCACGCGCTTCTCCACCCCCTGGCCGGAAAACTGCCTCAAGGCGGGCCCGTATTCGTCCATCACCCAGAAGCCGCCCGCGCCGTCGGCGGCGAGCCCCTCGGGGTCGATCGAACGCGCCCCGGGCGTGAGGCGGTCGTTGACGAGCGAGAGCGCGACGCAGTCGGCCGAGTCCTTGGGCGGGAGCCCCGTGTAGGGCTTGCCCTCATCGTTCGTGAGGGCGATCGGCCCCAAGGCCCGGGCGCGGTCCGCTGAAACCTCGATCCGCACGATCCGGGGCTGAAAGAAGGGAGAGAGGAAGTAGCGGGCGCTCGCCACGCCGCCGTCCTCCAACCGCACGCGGGGCGCGGGTAGGCTCGGACCCCGGTCGGTGAGGCCGAAAAAGAGGAGCGTGCCGTCCTTGCGCGCGCCCGAATAGACGAGTGCCGAGCCGAGACCCATCGGAAAGAGTCCATCGGGATGCACGTGCGCACCGGCCGCCCCCGACGGAAGCGTGAGCTGCTGCGCTTCCAAAATGCAGCGCTCGACCTTCTCGATTCCAGCCGGAAGCGGGGGATTGGCGGCTGCGCTCGAACTCTCAGACATCAATGAGGAACTCTATCTTTGTGGCGGGAATTAAAGCCCGGCTCCGCAGGGCGGGAATGCCGGAAAAGCGCTCATTCTATACGCGGACCGCGAATTTCGGGGCCGCCGAAAGGATGAAGCGGCCGGCGGGGATCAGCGGCCCGGACGCACCACGGCCGCATGGGCGGCCTTCACGGCCGCGACGAGCTCGGCCTCCATCTCGGCGTAGCTCCGCTCGGTGCGGGGGCGTCCGCCCACCTGGTAGCGCACGGAGACGGGCGGATAGCGCGGATCGTCGCGGACGGTGGTTTCAATCGTCATGCCGCGCCCGGCCATGTAGTCCTTCTCGGTGAACTTGCGGTACGCCTCGAAGAAGTGCGCCCGCGCGGCGATGTCGGAGTTGCTCATGCAGGGAAAGACCCGCTCGATCACGAGCACGGGCCAGCCGCGCTCGTCCTGCGGGAGCTCGTTGGGACCGACGTACTTGTCCTCCTCCTCGAAGAGCTGCGCGATCTTCGTTCCCGGCGCTTTGCTTTTGATGATCTTCGGCGCTTCGCTCATCGCGCTTCCTCCCGATGCTTCCGTCCGTCTTGGCCTCCCGGAGCGGCGACCCGCCACTCCCGGAGTCCCGCTGCGGAGTCCTTCTCCCGCGGGACGCCTCATTGTAGCGGTGCGCGGGCGCACGCCGCAGAGAGCACCAATTTGGTGCACGCACCCGCACGGTGCGCTGCCTCGCCCCGGCGGCGCCCGCTCCCACCGCCCCGCCCGGCCCCCTTGTCTCCCGACGCCGCGGCGGGGCGCCGTCCCCACAGGAGATCCCGCATCCGCGGCATTCCCTTTTCCTACTCCGATCAGTCGCTTTGTCTTTGGAATCAATGGGTTGCCACGGCGCTCCGGCCCGCGTGCGGCCCCGCCCGGGCGGGGCCGGCCCGGTCTTCATGCGCCTTTTGGCACGCGCCGTGCTCGGATAGGCCGTACGGGCGCCGCCGCTTCGGCCCGGCCCCACCCAACGCACCTCAACACTCTTCTCGAAGGAGATCCCCTCCATGAAGCTCGTAACCGTCATCATCAAGCCCTTCAAGCTCGACGACGTGCGCGAAGCGCTTTCCGCCGCCGGCGTCCACGGCCTCACCGTCACTGAAGTGAAGGGCTTCGGCCGACAGCGCGGCCATACGGAGCTCTACCGTGGCGCGGAGTACGTCGTTGACTTTCTGCCGAAGATCCAGATCGACGTCGCCGTCTCCGACGAACTCGTCGACACGGTGATCGACGCCGTTTTGAAGTCCGCCCGCACCGGCAAGGTGGGCGACGGCAAGATCTTCGTCACCGCACTCGAACACGTCGTGCGCATCCGCACGGGCGAAACCGACGAAGCGGCGATCTGATCCGGCGCCGCTTCCCGCACAAAACACAAAAAAGAAAACCTCTCTCGGAGTTTCTGCAAAATGCACGCCCTGACTCGAATTCTTCCGGCCGTCGGCACGGCGCTTCTGTGCGCCCCTGCCTTCGCCGCCGACCCGGTCCTCGACAAGGCCGACACCGCCTGGGTGATGGTGGCCGGCCTCCTCGTCCTGCTGATGACCATCCCGGGCATCGCGCTCTTCTACGCCGGCATGGTGAGGAAGAAGAACATCCTCTCGACCCTCGCGCAGTCGGTCGCCATCTGCGGCGTCATGACGCTGCTCTGGTACGCGGTCGGCTACTCCCTCGCCTTCTCCGAAGGCTCGGCCTTCGTGGGCGGCCTCTCGAAAAGCTTCCTCTCGGGCATTGAGATCGGCACGCTCTCGGGCTCCATCCCGGAGATGCTCTTCGTCTTCTTCCAGATGACCTTCGCGATCCTCACGCCCGCGCTCATCACCGGGTCGTTTGCCGAACGCATGAAGTTCTCTTCGCTTCTCGTCTTCATGGCGGCCTGGAGCCTTCTCGTCTACGCCCCGATCTGCCACTGGGTCTGGGCCTCGGACGGGTTCTTCTTCCAGATGGGCGCGCTTGACTACGCGGGCGGCACGGTCGTGCACATCAACGCCGGCATTGCGGGCCTCGTGGGCTGCCTCATGCTCGGGCCGCGCCGTGGCTACGGCACGCAGCACCTCGCCCCGGCGAACCTCGCCCTCGCGATGATCGGCGCCTGCCTCCTCTGGTTCGGCTGGATGGGCTTCAACGGCGGCTCCGGGCTCGCTGCGAATGAACGCGCCGTGATGGCGATCATCGTCACGCAGATCGCGGCCGCCGCCGGCGCCGTTGCGTGGATGTTCAGCGAATGGAAGACCCGCGGCAAGCCCTCGCTCCTCGGCATGATCTCGGGCGCCGTCGCCGGCCTCGTGGCGATCACCCCGGCTTCGGGCTTCGTTGAGCCCGCCCCCGCGCTCTTCATCGGCCTCCTGGCCGGCGTGGTCTGCTTCTTCATGGTCGCGGTCGTCAAGGCGCGGCTCCGCTACGACGACTCGCTCGACGCCTTCGGCGTGCACGGCGTGGGCGGCATGCTGGGCGCCATCCTCACGGGCTTCTTCGCCTCGAGCTCCGTCACGGGCTCCGAACTCCCCGCGATGTGGACCCAGGTCGGCATCCAGACCCTCTCGGTGGTCGCCACGCTGGTCTACGGCGGCATCATGAGCTTCGTGATCCTCTACGTGATCAAGAAGACCATGGGTCTGCGCGTCTCGTCGGACGACGAACTCTCGGGTCTCGACCTCGCGACCCACGGCGAGCGCATCGAGTAGTCCCGGCTCTCCCCTCGAGCCTCCCCCCAAAGAGAACCGCAGGTTCTCCCGGGAGGCGCGGGAGGAGCGGAGCACCGGATCCCTCAAAGAAGCATCTCCCTCCGGGCGGCCTCGGAACCGCCCCTCAGAGAAGAAGCTCAAAGAGAATCCCGGCGCGATCCGGCAAAGGAAAAGGCCTTCCGTCCGCAATCAAAAAGCGGGCGGGAGGCCTTTTCCGTTTATGGGCGGCACCGCAGCGGCGCCGCCCCATGACGAAGCCGCGTCGAAGGACGCCGGCCGCGTCAGAAGAGCGGCTGGTTCATGTAGATGCGCTTGAGCATGTCCGCGGCGTCGGGGCCGCGCAGGCTCACGCCCGCGAACTCCGCGTCGTTCATCGTCGTGAAGGTCACCATCGCGAGGCGCACGGACTTCGCGGCGTCCACGCGGAAGTCGAACTGCACGATCGAGCCGTCGTCGTAGCGGCAGGAGAACTGCACGTCGCCGGGCTCGAGCTCCTCCCAGACGCGGGTCTTGGGGTCGCAGGCGCCGTACTGCTCGAAGGCACTCGAGACGGGAATCGACGCGTCGTAGGCGAAGACCTGGCGCATCACGCGCTCGACGTCGGGCGTCATCTTCGGAGCAGGCGCTTCGGCCGTGGCGGCGGCGAGCCGCGCACCGGAGAGCTCGAACCCGTTTTCATCGACGGGAACGCTCTGGCAGCCGGCAAGCATTCCCGCAAGGAGAAGCGCGGCGGAAGTGAGGGAGAGACTGCGGCGGAGAGAGGTCATGACGTAGATTCCGGGATGAAGTGCGGCCGTGGGCGCCGCTGACGGGCTCCTGCATGAGTCCGGAGGACGCCCGCCCGCAGTTGGGTGGTTTGCCCCAGAGTCTATGCCGCGAGTCTTCGCGCAGGCTGAAGAAGGCGTGCGCCCGACTTCAGTTGCGCTTCAAGTCGTACATCGGCGCCAAGGGACCTTCGGCCTCCCCGCCCTCGCGGTCAAGGAGCCGCAGGCCCTGCGGAATCGGACGGGCCGCCCAGATCTCGTCCTTCGCGGCCGCGGGCGTGAAGACGATGCGGTCCTTCTCGAGCCGCCAGGAGCCGCCCTCGTCGAACGCTCCGTCCGTGCCCTCGTAGTGCGAGACGCGCGTGTAGGTGCCCTCCGCCCGCAGATAGAGCGCCGTGCGGATGCCCGCGCAGTCCGCGCACGGGAGCATCCCTTCGTAGACGCCCGAGAGCGCGCGCACCTCGGCTGCGGCGGCGGCCGGCGCCGCCGGCGTCGTCGGCGCAGCGTTCTTCTGCGCGCAGCCCGCGGCAGCGAGCATCACGCCCGAGAGGAGAAGCGCGGGGAGCGCAGTGCCGGAACGGAAGGTTTTCATGATTCGAAACTCCAAGAAAAAGAAGGCGCGCTGCCGGGAGCAGTCTCCGCGCCGCCCGCGCCCCTTCAAAGGACGAATCCTACACGGTGCGGGGCGCCGAGCGGAAAGTGGAAATCCCTCTTTTCCAATTCTGCAAAAGGGCGCGGGGAAACCTCCCTGCCCAGAACAGGCGCTTTGAATTAGCATTGCGCGTGAGGTCAAAGGAGCGGCTCCGCCATTGTGCGGCGGATCAACTCCGCATCAAAGGCGTCGGGGTCTCCGGCGCCTTTTTTGCATCCGGCCCGGCGCAAGGACCCGCTTCGAGGGGAGATCCGCGAAGCCGCGAGCGCGCAGCGTGGCGCGCCGGCACCGGCCGCAGGCGCCGCCGCCCGCTAGAATGCCGTGACGTTCGAACACCTTCCCAGAGGGACCTCTCCATGACCAACACCCTCCCCAAAATTCATCTGATCGCCTGCGGCGGCACCATCGTCTCCTCGGGCGACGACGCGCTGCAGATGACGGGCTACCGCATCAAGGACTTCAACGTCGATGCGCTTCTCGCCGCCGTGCCTCAGCTCGGGCGCTACGCCCGCATCGAAGCTGAAGAGGCAGCCCGCATCGACTCCATGTCGATGACGAGCGAGGTCTGGAAGAAGTTGGGCGCCGCGATCGAGCGCGCCGCCGCCGACCCCGATGTGACGGGCATCGTAGTGACCCACGGCACGGACACGATGGAGGAGACCGCGTGGTTCACGCACCTCACGGCGAAGACGGATAAGCCCATCGTCTTCACCGGCGCGATGCGCCCCGCGACGGCGCTCTCCGCCGACGGCCCGCTCAATCTCCTCAACGCCGTGCGCATCGCCGCCGACCCGCGCGCGAAGGGCCGCGGCGTGCTCCTCGCCCTCAACGACGTGATCCTCTCGGCGCGCGACGCGATGAAGACCAACCCCACGAACGTCATGGCCTTCTCAGGCGTCAATCAGGGGCCGATCGGGCTCGTCGCCGGCGACGAAATCGTCTGGCTCGGGCGCCCCGAGCGCCCGCACGGGGTTGATACGCCCTTCACGCTCAAGACCTTCTCGCGCCCGAGGCACCTGCCGCGCGTGGACATCCTCTACTCGCACGCGGACGACGACGGCGTGCTCGTGCGCGCAGCGGTCGCGGCCGGCGCCGAAGCCATCGTTCATGCGGGCACCGGGAACGGCTCGATTCACGCCGAAACCGAAAAGGCGCTCGCCGAAGCGGCCGCCGGCAACGTTTTTGTGATCCGCGCGAGCCGCGTGCCCGCCGGGTGCGTGACGCCGGGGCTCGCCGAGTGGCAGGAAAAGGGCTACGTCCCGTCGGGCACCCTCTCGCCTCAGAAGGCCCGCATCCTCGCGATCCTCGTGCTCCTCACCTTCGGCTGGTCGCCCGAGAAGATGAAGGAGGCCTTTGAGACCTATTGATCACCCGGATTGACGAGTGAAACAGACGGCGGCTGCGCTCCAGTGGAGCGGGCCGCCGTTTTTCTTGATGCTGTTTGTCTGATTTGCTGATGGGGGACGACATCAATCAGAAGTTTGGTCTGAACACTGCTTCAGCACTTCATACTTGATAAATCGCCCTACCCGACTCTTCCTGATTTCCCCAGAATCGATCCTGCGTCGGATCAAATTATTTGCAGTCGTTTGCGAGACTCCCAACTCGTCCTGCAGCTGTTGTCGCGTAAATTCAGCGTGCTCATTACAAAAATCCGCAAATCTATCAGAAGCAGATTTAGGTTGATGATCACTCACGCGACTTTCACCAACCATTTTCTTTCTTCCGCTCCCTCCCTTTTTATTCACCTCACAAAACTCTTCGATAACAAACTTTGGAAGCGTTAGTTTAAAGCCGTTATTAGAGACCTCAATGCTTGGTTTGGTCATCGATTCCCTATATTTCTCTTGAATCGAACGCAACCCGGTCCCATAAGCCTCAATATATCCAAGTCTGTAGAAGATTGCCGCTAATTTTTGATTCCTTAACTCGGAGAGTCCAAAACCGATGTCATCCACAGTAAGGCCCTTCATCAGACGCCCAAAGTTCATGAACTCCATTCGATCAGAAAAAATATCTATTCTTATAGGTCCGCTATAAGAATAGTCTCTGTGGACAATCGCATTGACCAATGCCTCTCTGAGCGCAACCTCCGGATAAGTCTCAAAATCATCACGAACCAACCCGCGAATATTGGATATTATGGCTTGATTCCGCTTGAGTATGTCGAATACAACATCCAACTGACTAAGAACAGACCCAGAAGCCTCATAACGAGTTGATATCTTGTCAAAGTCATTACCATTAAACGTTGCAATCTTGATTTGGTGGACACACTGATCACTCAGCAGCATGGCAAGATTGGTATAACTTCCTTGAGGGCCAATGATTCCCAAAGTCCGCTTACTTTCTTCAGTAAGATCAATCCCCCTTCGTTGAAAGTGTTCCTGAAGCGCGTTAAACGTCAGATCTTGTCTAAGTGCTGTTTCCGATTCAAAATCACCACCTTCAGTCTGACGAAGAAGCTCATATATCAAATCTGGAGATGCGGGAATGGTTGCCGCTCCCCTTCGCACATAGACCCCCTCTGGCCTGTTTCCTTTCGCTGCCAGGTAATAAGGCTTTCTTGTTCCTTTGAGTACCAGTATGCGCACTACATGCTTGCCATCCATAACGACTGGATCGCAAGATATAAACATCAAAGCATCTGGGCGGATGGAATCACGCAACAAACTCGTGACCTGCAAAAGCACTTCATCCGGATCATCAACGCCACAAATAGATCCATCGTCTTCTATGCCTATGAATATCTCTCCTCCGTCTGCATTCATCAACCCAATTACAGATTTGACAACCTCCCGAGTAAGTTCTCTTTTGTATTCAACCTTACTGCCCTCCAGGTCCAAGAGTCGCTTTTCAGGAGTTTTCGGCGATAAAATCTTTTTCATTACGCATCCTTTGATATTCGGTTCCAATATCAGCAGGGCTAGATATTGCCGTTCCGAACATACCATCCCCATCACAACTATAGTACAACTATAGTTGTACTATAGTTGAATGAAACTACTAGAGTTGCTTTCATTTCAAAAATGACACCGTAGACACCGCAACTTCGCGGCAGGTATAGGTGACGCTGTTCTAGTAAGATTGGTAGTACGCTATTTGAGCGTAACCTCCCGACACTCGAGGTCATCGCGGTATCGCCATCAGGGCCTGCAGACCGCCAACTTCCTAAAAGAGACGTGGCCAGAAAACGCTCCCTGTGAACCCATGCGGAAGTGCTTGCATGGGAGCAATTCTTCGGTGAACGACGGGCGAGGAGGTCGAGGGTTCACGCTCCCGAGCCAATGCAGAGGCGGCGAGATTGAATTCCGCCGCCTACCCGTCCTCAGTCCTTGTAGAGCGCGCAGCATCCTTCCGGCGCATCCTTGAGTGCCGTCCCGTCGGCCGAGAGGAGATGGAGCTTCTCGTCGGCGCGCTTCTCGAGGATGCGGCGCACGACGCCCGAGGAGTCCTTGAGTTCAACGCGGCCCGCCTTCACAGTGTAGAAGCCCGTCTCGATGCCGTGCTCCTTCTTGAGCGAGAGCGCGTAGCAGCCGTAGTCGTCGAGTGAGAGCTCGGCGTCGGATGCTTCGTCCATCATCGTGAGCATCACGCCCGACCAGTGCCCTTCGAGCCCGGACTTGTCGCGGGCGGCGGCGGATCCGGAAATGGAGGCGAGCCCGACGACGGCGGAAAGAATGAGCGCGGACGTGATGACGCGGAGCTGCATGGCGGGAGACCTCGAAGAAAAGAGAAGGCACAAAAACAAATGAGGAGCCCTCGGCGCCCCGCGGCCCAGCTGCGACCAAGCAAGCGGCGGGCGGCGGACGCTTCAACGAAGCTCCTCTTGAGATGCCTTCAGAGTAGCGCGCAAATCTCTCATGAAGCTTAAGGAGACATCGCGCCGCCGGCCCTCAAAAAGCCTGCGGCCCGCCGGAAGGATCCGCATGGGAACCTCCCGACGGGCCGCGCAGGGACTCCTCGGGCTGGGAGCGGCTGAAACGGCCGCCCCGCCCCGGAAGGGACTACATGATCACCGGATCAAAGTACCCGGCGAAGAGCACCGAGGCGCGCAGCGCCAGAGCGCCGATCACGGCGGCGAGCCCACCGATCACGGCGGCCGTCCGGCCGTGCCTCACGAGCCCGCAGAGGCACGGGAGCACGATGCCGAGACCCACGGCGCCCGACCAGAAGAGGAGCGACGTACCGCCCGAGAGGAGCGTCTGCGCGCCCGCGGCGGCGCCCGGCGTCCCGGAGAGCGCCGACTGAAGGAAGGCGAAGAGCACGAACGCTTCGCCCGCATGCACGCCCCAGGCCGTCCCGGGAAGCCACGACGGATGTCCGCCCTCAAGCTTCCCCACTGCGGCGAGGATCTCCGCCGCGCCAACGGCGCAGGCGAGCCCCGAGAAAATCCAGAGGACCGGCACAGCGGTGGTGTTCCAGAGCGGCACGCCCGCGGCCTCGGTGAGGAGGAACCCGGAGTATGCGGTGGCGGCGACGCCCAGGACGCCGTTCGCCCAGCGCACGGCCGGGATCTCCACCTGCGCGGCGCGGCCGCAGCGGATGAGGAGGCCTTCGAGCACGACGGCGATGCAGAGCACCGCGAGCAGGCAGATGCCGATGAACATCCAGCTCGAGAAATTGAAGGACCATTGCGTCAAGGCGTGAAAGGCCGCAACGGGAAGGTTGAGGAGCCGCCCCAAGTGCGAGAGCACGAGGAGCGTGCCCGCGATCGCGGCACCGCCCGCGATCCAAAAGACGCGGCGGCTCTTCAGCCAGACGTTCAGGAAGAGCGCCATGCCCGAGAGGCCGACGAACCAGAGGAAGAAGGCGATCGTCCACGCCCAGTGGCTCGTCGAAGCCTGGGCGGTGAGTTCCAAGTACTGCGGATTCATTTCTGCACCACCACGAAGAAGTTGGGACGCGTGCCCTTCTGCGGCAGAAGCCGCTCGGCGCGCGACCGGGCAAGACGCTGGGAGATTGGGCTCTCGGGATCGTTCACGTCGCCGAAGGCGCGCGCCGACACCGGGCAGGCCGCAACGCAGGCGGGCGACTCGCCCGCTTGAACGAGCTTCTCGCAGCCTTCACCCATGCACTTCACCGGCAGCCCCTTCGTCGGATGGAGCCAGCGCACGTCGTAGGGGCACGCCGTCACGCAGTACCCGCACCCGACGCAGCGTTTCGGATCGGTCTTCACCTGACCCGTCTCCGGGTCGTGGAAGTTGGCGCCGAAGGGACAGACCTTGATGCAGGGTGCGTCGTCGCACTGCTGGCACTGCACGAGAAGCTGCCGCGGACGGCGGGCGGTCTCGATCGTCACCCGGCGGATGTTCGAGGGAAGCGCCCCCCAGCCGGTGTTTTCATCGTTGAGCATCTCCGGGTAGTTCGTCTGCGCGCACGCGACGATGCAGGCCGAGCACCCGACGCACTGTGTCGCATCGAAGAGATGCGCGAGCTTTTTGGTTTGTTCAGTCATCGCTTAGTCTCCTCACGGACCTAGTCGCGCCCGATGCGCACGACGCGCACGGACGAGTTGTTGGCGAGCGACCCGGTGACGGGTTCGCGCCACCCGGTGGCGAACCAGTGCGAGTTGACGCCTTCGCGCGTCCACTCGTAGGCGCCGAGGCTGCGCTTGGTGCGCACGCCCCCGGAGAAGCCGTGACTGAAGAGAGACCCGGCGATCACGCGGTTCGTGACGGTGACGCGGGTGCGGCCCTTCGCGCCCGTGTCGAGGCCCGTGAGCTCCACCATGTCGCCCGTCGAGATCCCGAGGCGTTCGGCATCGACCGGATTCATCCAGACGGTGCGGTCACCGAGGAACTTCGTCGGCCACGTGAACATTGCGACGCCCGAATTCGAGGCGCTGTCCTTGCCGGAGACGAGATAGAACTCGTCGGAGAAGGGCTTCGGGAGCTTGTAGGCGGGAGGCGCCTCGAAGTCCGAAAGCCCGGACGCCCCCTTCGACTCGTACTTCGATGCGAAGAGGAAGGAGATGATCTCGCCCTTGCCCGTCGGCGTGCCGAAGGGCTTCTTGTAGGGATAAACGCCGTACTTCTTCTTCGCCGTCTCGCTCCAGCCGTGCGCCCGGACGTCCGCGGCGATGCGGTCGCCTTCACCGGGCTTCTCGGCGTTCTTCTTTGCGATGAACTTCTCCCAGGCCGCATCCATCATGCCGCGGTACCAGGCCTTGAATTCGTCGCGGGTCTTCAATTCCTTCGCGTAGCCGAGACGCTCGGCCGCGCGTTCGGGGAAGGCGCGTCGCAGGATCTCGGCGAACTGCCAGATCTCCTCGCGCGCCTCGCACCCTTCGGGCGGGTCGATGCCGGCGCCGGAGAACTGAACGTTTCCGTTGAGGGCCCACTTCACGCCGCCATACTCGTGCGCCTCGAGGAAGAAGGTGCAGGGCAGAACGTAGTCGGCGTAGTCGATCACTTCGTGCGGGAGAATGTCCTGCACGACCACGAGGTCGAGCGCCTTCAGGGCCTTCGCGAGCCGCTCGGAGTTGGCCTCGCGGTGGAACATCGTCGTGCCCGTGATGAAGGCCGCGCGGATCGGATAGGGTTTGCCGGTCTCAATCGCCTCGAAGATCGCCGAGTAGGTCCCGGACCCCTCCGGGTAGTAGACCTTGTCGAGGGCCTTGGCGTCCTTGTTGGTCCAGCTCTGGCCGTTGGGCCCCTTCCCCTTGCCGCCCGACTGCGAACAACCCGGTCCCTTGAAGCCGCCCCCTTGAGTGACGACGAAGCCGCCCGGCTGATCAATCCGTCCCGTGAAGAGATTGAGCATGCTCATGAGCGCATAGGCGCTCGTGTCGTTGCCGTTTCTCGACGCGTACCAACCGTCGTCGCAGACGCCGCCTTCGGTGAAGAAGCTCCGCGCAAGGCGCACAATCGTCGCGACGGGAATGCCCGTCTCCTTCGCGGCGCGCTCCGGCGTCATCGCGCGAGCGGCGGCGGCGACGGCGTGGAGGCACGACTCGACCTCGATCACGCGCCCGTCCGTCGTCGTGACGCGGGCCGAATAGTCGAGCTCTGGATCAACGTTCACGGGCTCGTCGAACCCGACCACCGCGCCCTTGGCGTCCTTCACGAGCGCCATCGGTGCAAAGGCGCCGTCAGCGCGGTTCATCACGACCCAGGCGTCCTCCGCGGCGCCGGCAATGAGGTCACCGGCCGTCACCGGGCGGCGCGTTCCCGCTTCGATGAGGTACGGGGCGTTGGTCCACCTGCGCAGGAACTCGAAGTCCACAAGCTCTTCGCCGAGACCGATCCCGATCATCGCGAGAATGAGCGCGGAGTCCGTGCCCGGGCGGATCGGCACCCACTCGGCGCCCGTGAAGGCGCCTTCGGGCATGCGGGGATCGACGAAGACGAGCTTGGCGCCCTGCTCGCGCGCGCGGCCGAAGACGGCCGCCACCCCCATCGCGCAGTTGAGCGTGCGCCCGATGCAGAGGAGGAAGCGGCAGTTCGCGTAGTCGGGCTCGACCTTGCCCGCCCCGTCAAAGCCCTTGCCGAAGACCTTGCGGCGGCCGGCGACCGAGGCCGAATTGCACGTCGAGGAGTGACTGATGATGTTGGGCGTTCCCAACGGAGCGGCGAGCCACTGCTGCAGACCGGAAAAGTTGTGCGACGTCATCGAGACGGCACGCTCGCCGTCCTGCTCGACGATCGTCTTCACGCGGGCGGCGATTTCGTCGAGGGCCTGGTCCCAGGAGATCTCCTCGAACTTCCCCTCACCCTTTTCCCCCGTGCGCTTCAGGGGCTTTCTCAGGCGCAGCGGATGGTTCCACATCCACATGGCCTGCGCGCCCCTCGCGCAGCAGCCGCGCTGCGGGTGGCCCGGGTTGGGCATGATGCGCACCGTCTCCTGCGAGACCGGAGCGCCCTTTTTGTGCATCGCGAGCAGGCCGCAGTAGCCGCCGCAGATCATGCAGGCGGTCGGGTGCGCCTCCCAGCCGTCGGCCTTCAGGGCCTCGACTTCCTTCGCGGCGGCTTCGTCGGCGGCCGTCCAGAGCGAGGCGCCCAACATGCCCGAACCGGCGGCGGCGCCCGCCGCACCGATCAGGGAGCGGCGGGTGAGCAGCGGCCCACGTGGGTCCTGCGCTGTTTTCTTTTCCATTTTGGGGTCTCCTCCAACCCGCGGCGCCCCGTCCACAAAAGCAAAGGACCTCCCGGAAATGCCGACGCGAGAAGCTCTGCTTCTTCTCATCGACCCTTCCGAGAGGTCCTTTTGTGAGACGGCCGCTTGATTGGTGTTGTCTTTTTTATTCGTCGTCCGGGTCGCCTCAAGGAGGTCGCCCGACGATCTGTTTTGAAGGATGAGGCCGGATCGGCCGAAAGGCGCAAAGGGGAAACCCTCGGAATCCGCCGAGCGCTATTCCATACAGGAACAATGAATCGAAGAACTGCCTTCCGTTCTCAAAACATTTCTTCAGGCCCATCACCGCGTTGGCGCGTCCATACCGCGTGGAGACGGCAAAGGGTCTTCCCCTAGCGCCCATGCGTGATGCATGAACAATATGGATTAATTGATAGGCGTCGCCTATTGATTGCGTCGGCACGCCCACAGGAGCTCGGAAAAAGCAGGCGCTGCGCCCTCGGGCGGACCCCAACCCGGTGCGGCGCTCTGCCGGCGCCCGCCCCGGGGCCGCCCGCATCACATAGAATGTCGGGCATTGCGAAATTCCCTGCCGCTTCGGACGACTTCCGACGGCTTCGGGCGGCCCGGCCGGCGCGTGCGCGCGGGCGGCGCCCGGGGCGGTCCGCCCTCCGGGCAAGCGGCGCAAAACACACACGAAGGCATTCACCCCATGTCCGCCATCATCCTCGGTCACAAGAATCCCGACACCGACAGCATCGTCGCCGCCATCGCCTGCGCCGACCTCTATCAGAAGCGCGGCCTCGACGTCGTCCCGGCCGCCCAGGGCAAGCCCGCCCCGGAAACGGCCTTCGTCCTCGAGCGCTTCGGCCTCAAGGCGCCTGAGGTCGTGACGTCGGTCGCCGGCCGCGACGTGTACATCGTCGACTACTCCGACCTCAATCAGGCTCCGGACGACTTCGGCGACTGCACGCTCAAGGGCATCGTCGACCACCACAAGCTCGGCGACATGACCTCCTCCGCTCCGCTCGAGATCGTCGTGATGCCCGTGGGCTGCACGAACACGATCCTCAAGCGCATGTACGACTACCTCGGTTTCGCGCCCTCGAAGGAGATCGCCGGCGCCATGCTCTGCGCGATCCTCTCCGACACGGTGATCTTCAAGTCGCCCACGTGCACCCCGGCCGACCGTGCCGCCGCCGCCGAACTCGCCGTCATCGCCGGCGTCGAGGACGTCAAGGCCCTCGGCATGGAGCTCTTCACCGCCAAGTCCGCCGTCAAGGGCGTTGCGGCGCGCGACCTCATCATGCGCGACTTCAAGGACTTCAACATGTCGGGCAGCAAGGTCGGCATCGGCCAGCTGGAGCTCGTTGACCTCGCGCTCCTCGAGGACCGCATCCCCGAGCTCGTCGAGGAGCTCGGCCGCATGAAGGCCGAGGGCCGCCACACCGCGATGCTCCTCCTCACGGACATCATGAAGGAGGGCTCCCTCCTGCTGATGGCCTCGGACGATCCCGCGAAGATCGCCGGCGCCTGGGGCAAGACCCTCGGCAGCGACAACATCTGGCTCGAAGGCGTCATGTCCCGCAAGAAGCAGGTCGTGCCGAACCTCGAGACCGCGTTCAAGGCCTAAATTTCCGGCTTGAAACGCAGCCCGTCGCGCCCTTCACATCAGGGCGACGGGAAAGGAAAAGCCCGTGCGGACCCAACGTCCGTGCGGGCTTTTCTCATGGTTCTCCGGCCTTCCGGCCTGGAGGGCGACGACCTTCGCCCGGGCGGACGCCGCCCCACGGGGCGGCCTCATTCGGGCGAAGGCGCCGAAGCCGGCCGGAAAGATCAGGACGGCGGAACGGGCGGGACGTCAGACGTCGGCGCCCTCGGTGCGCTTCTGCGCGCCCTTGTAGCCTTCCGTCTCGATCAGGACCGCATCCATCGCCGACACGCGGTTCTTCGCGGCGTCGAACGTGTAGAGGTAGAGGTCGAAGACGGCGCCCGGGAGCGTGTAGACGGAGAGCGACTTCTGTTCGAAGGAGACGACGAGGTCCTTGAGGCCGTCGCCGTCCACGTCGCGCACTTCGCTCTTCACGGGCTTGGCGAGGTGGCTCAGAAGACCCTTCGTACCGATAGAGGCGCGTCCCACGCCCGCATAGGTGCGGCTGAGATCCACCTTCGCCGCGTCGAGCGTCTTGTCGGAATAGAGCACCACATCCACGGTCTGCGTGCTCTTCGGGTCGATCGAGTCGGCGAGGATCGCGATCTTGTGAGGCGCGGCCTTGGCGGTGTGGGCCGAGACCTTGGCCGCAGCCTCGAAGAAGGACGCGGCGTTGTAGTCGTGCAGGAATTCCGCGGCCTTCTCGTGTGAGACCTTGAGGAGCTCGGCGGCGCGGCGTTCGACTTCGGGCTGCGCGGCCGTCCAGTGCTTCTCAAGACCGGCGATGAACTTCGAATTTTCCTTCAACTGGTCGCGCTGGTAGTCGAACGTGTTCGAAGCATGGACGAAGGTCCAGACGGGCCAGTCGGCCGACCACCCGAAGTGCTCGGGCTTGCCCTTGAAGTGCTCGGCCGTGGCGGTCTGCCAGTCGAGGAAGGCCGCGTCCTTGGCGGGCTTCGCGAGCGGATAGAAGGGCACGTAGGGCGTCTCGCACGGGCGCGAGAGCGTGCGCCAGCCGGCCGTCAGGAGCGGGTCGGCGCGCAGCTGATAAACCACGGACTCGTGCGTAGTCGGGCGGCAGAGACCCAGGGCCTTGTAGTGGTACCAACCCGGATCCGCACCGATCTCCTTTTCGTGCGAGCGCAGGATGTCCTTCAGGTCCTCGACGCCGAACTTCTTCGTCGACTCGACGCTGTAGGGGAACTTTTCGGGATCGGTGATCCGGACGCCGAGGATCTTCTCCCAGGCGATCGAGTTGCGCGACTGGTTGTAGTCGGCCGCGCGGCGCTCGGGCGGCTGCACGGCGACGCGGTAGTTGAAGTCGTTGTAGACGCCCGGGGTCTTCGGCGTGTAGCGGCCGTTCTTGATGGCGCGCTCGATCATGCCCGGCGCGACGATCACGTTCTCGGTGTCGGTCGCGTCGACCTTGTCCATCATGAAGTTGTTCGGGATGTAGACCACCTCGTTGTCCTTCACGCGGCGCGCCACCCAGGTGTTGCCCTGATGGATCGCGATCTGCCAGGCCTCCTTCGCGTCGGCGACCGTGTAGGTGCGGCCGTCCGCGAAGTAGCCGTACCTGCCGAGGAGGTCGATGGCGATGTTGATCGCGTCGCGCGCCGAAGCCGCGCGCTCGGCCATCAGGCGGCGGATGCCGTAGCCGATGCCGCCATCCTTGAGCGCCTGCCGGTCGTCGTCGTAGATGCCGGTGCAGGCGTTGGAGACGATCACGACGCCGTTTTCGTTGACGAAGCCGTCCGAGAAGGAAGCGCCCGTCGGGTCGAAGGTCTGCGACCAGTAGAAGCCGAAGGTCTTCTCGACCTGCGGAATCTTCGCCTTGCCGGGCTCGTACTCGATCATCTCGCCCTTCTGGTGCGTCGCGGGCGGGACCCAGAACTGGGCCGTGAGGATGCGCCCGCCGTTGTCCTCGTTGTGGCCGACGAGGATTTCGCCTGTCTTCGATGCGTCCTTGCCGACGATGATGGTCGAGCAGGCGAGCGCGTCGAAGGAAAGAACCGCCGCGGCGGTGCAGAGCGCCATTGCGGAGAGCTTGAGCTTCAGATTCATAATCCGTACTCCTTTTGGGTGGTGGTGAAGCCGAAGGCGCCGGTCCGTCACCTGCGCTCAACAGTCCGACCACCTTTCCCGCTCGCAGAACCTGCAGGAACCTGCAAAAGGGAAAAGCGCCTCCGCCGAATGGAGACGCCTGCAGTCATCGAATTGAGCGCGGCGCGGACTACTTCGTGTATCCCGTACGCGCTTCGACCTTCTCCACTATAGCGCCCGGAGTCCGCGCCCCATCACGGTGCTTTCGACTACCTCTTTAGGGCGTTTAATCCAATTACTTAAGTGGATTCACTTACCTTGCTGCGGCATCGCAGCGAAGTCCGGACATGAAGACGGCGGCTGCGGGAACGGGAGCTCACGCCCTCCGTTCCCGCAGCCGCCTTCAGATGGCCGGGCGGGTTGGGCTCCACACACCTGCCCCCGGATGGAAGTCCGGGCGAGGACGTGAAGCCTTGTTCGCCCTTATTCGGCATTCTTCTCCTGGCCGGCCTTCAGAAGGTCGCGGATCTCGCGCAGGAGCTTGAGCTCCTCCTCGCTCACGGGAGCGGGGGCGGGAGCGGGAGCAGGCGCCGGAGCGGGAGCAGGCTCGGCCGCCTTCTTCTTCTCCTCCTCCTTCGCGTGCGACATCAGGCGGTCGGCCTCCGCGGCGATGCGGGCGCGGGCGGTGACCACGATCTTGATGAGCCAGAAGACGGCGAAGGCGAGGAGCAGGAACTGCACGACCGCCGTGAGGAAGGCGCCGTAGCCGAAAACCGTGGCGCCCGCCTTGGTGAGGGCCTCATAGGTCTGCGGACCCGTGTAGCCCGCCGGAGCGTCCTTGAGGACGACGAAGAGGTTCGTGAAGTCCGGACGGCCGACGAGCACGCCGAGGATCGGGTTGATGATGTCCTTCACGAGGCTGTCCACGATCTTCGAGAACGCGGCGCCGATGATCACGGCGACGGCGAGGTCAAGGACGTTGCCTTTCGAGATGAAGGCTTGAAATTCCCGGAAGAACTTGCGCATTTCGGGATTGACTCCTCTTAGTTTCTTTATTGCGTGTTGCGGGCTTGATGCGCCGCGCCTTCGGCCTTGAGGGCGGACGAAGGCGCGGCGCCGTGGATCTTATTTTCCTCCAAACCGCCCGGAACCGTGCGCCTGAAGCGGCGCGCCCGAGCGTGAGCGGACCGCCACTGCCCGCGCAGGCGCTTCATCCGCCCTCCGGGGCGCCCGGGCGAGCGCCTCCCGCATCGCCTGCGAGAGGCGGTCCTTCTGCGCCTTCGTGAAGCGCAGCGACTCACGCACCTTCCGAGCCGTCCGTCGCGCCGTGGCGGCGTCCATCACGCCCGAGACGGTCGCCCGGAGAGAAGCCGCTTCGCTCTCCTCCCACCCGTCCACGAAGCATTCGGCGAGCATCCAGGCGAGCCCCATCGAGACGTAGTACGACCGCCTGGCCGCGGTGAGGACGCGGGGCGCGAGCGCCGCCGCAAGGGACGCCCGAACGGCGGGACGCCGCGCGAAGTTGCAGAGGAGAAGGACGAGCCCAAGGCGGATCGACCAGTCGTCGTCCGCGTTGAGAAGCCGCCCGATCCAGGCGCGCGCGGCCGCTTCGTTCTCCTTCATGTCGGGGAAGACCGACCCCAGGAGGTCGCAGGTCGCCCAGTTGTCGATGAGGCGGATGAGCCCATCGGCGCGGGCGACGCGCTCCGTGAACTCAAGGCCGGGCTCCGTCGCGACGACGAGCCCCGCAGCCATCACGACCTCCTGAGGAAGCGCCCGGGGCGCGGCGCACACCTCGCGAAGAAGCGCCCTGCCGTCGCCGCGGCGCACCACGCCGGCGGCGGCCCTGCGCACGTCCACCTTCGGCACGCCGATGCGGTTCTTGACGCCCGGCATCATCTTCCCTTGGGTGTCGTAACTTCGCGGACGGGCGGCGTGGATGAGTTCAAGATGGAGGGCGTCGAGGATCGCGGGCATAGCGGAGGCTCCTGATGATGGGAGATGGAGGGACGAGATGCCCGAGCATAACCGGAGGCCGGCCGCTGCACGCGCCGCCACCCCCGAAATCCCGCATGCGCGCACCGCGGACCTCATAGGTAGAATGTGCAGCACCGTCCCGACGGCATCCCCTGCGTCTGCAGCCGAGGCGGCCTCACTCAAACGACCAGATCAAAATCATGACTACCGAAACCCCTCTTCCGGCAACCGCGCCGGCTGCCGCGCCGAAGAAAAAGCCCGGCATCGTCGCCTACATCTCCTTCTTCCTCGCCTGCGCCTTCTTCTCGGGCACGCTCATCACGGACCAATGGTGGGGCATCTTCGACTACACCGTGCTGCTCGGCGACTTCGGCAGCCTCGTCTCCAAGGTGACGAACAACGGCGGTGAGATTGTCACGCAGATGGCGAACTTCCGCGGCAAGGGCGGTTCGGGCGCGATCGACGGCTTCATGTTCGCGCTCGCCCTGGTGCCGACCATCATGTTCGCGACGGCCATGATCGCGATCTTCGAGCACTACGGCGCGCTCGACGCGGCCGAGCGCATGCTCAACCCGATCCTGCGCCCGCTCATGGGCCTGCCGGGCACGTGCTCGCTCGCCATCATCGCGTCGCTGCAGTCCACCGACGCGGGCGCTGTCCTCACGCGCACGCTCAAGGACTCCGGTGAAATCACCGAGAACGAGACCTACATCTTCTCGGCCTTTCAGATGACGGCCGACGCGGCGATCGGCAACTTCCTCGCCACCGGCATCGTCTTCTTCTCGCTGCGCGCAGCGGACGGCTCGCTCGTGGTGCCCACCACGATCGGCGTCTGCCTCGGCGTGATTCTCCTCGGCAAGGTCTTCGCCGCCAACGTGATGCGCCTCCTCCTGATCCGCAGCAGCCGCAAGGCCGCGGCCTGACGCTTAAGGGGCGCTCCCCCCGGACCCTGAAGCCGGTCGAAAGGACCCGCCGAATACGCGGGTTCCCCGACCGGCTTTCCTTTTGCCTGAAGGCCGGGCGGCGCCGCGACGAACCCGAGTTGGGAAGGACCTCCGGGCGCCTGGAGAAGCGGGAGCCCATGGACGTTCCGCGGTAAAATCAAAGGATTACCGCCCGCACGCATTGGGATTGGATTTCCGACCGGGCGGAAGAACACAACAAACAGGCACCGCATGCGCACCTGGCCCTACCATCTCCTCGCCCTCTTCGTCGTCATCTGCTGGGGGCTCTCCTACGTCAGCACCAAGGTGCTCTACGCCTACGGCATGGGCCCGTGGGCCGTCGTCGCGATGCGCGCGGTCCTCGCCTACGGGTTGCTGATCTTCCTCGCCCCGAGGAACCTCTACGCCGGAACGATGCGCGCGGAGATCACGGTCGCGATCCTCGGCATCGTGAGCGTGCCGCTCTGCTTCGGGCTGCAGAACCAGGCGCTCGTCACCGCACAGGCCTCGACCACCGCGGTCCTGGTCGCGATGGGACCGATTGCGACGGGGCTCCTCGCAATGGTGGCTCTGCGCACCTGGAAGATCCACTGGATGACGGTCCTCGGGCTGGTCGCCGCCTTCACGGGCGCGTTCCTGCTCTACTTCGACGCGGTGATCATGAATGAGATGGCCCTGAAGGGGTTCCTCCTCGGCATCGCCGCGGCCGTCGCCTACGCGCTCTATTCGCTCGTGCTGCGCGCACTCGCCGACCTGCATCCGCTCCTGGTGCTGCGCAAGGCGACGGGCTACGGCGTGATCTTCACGATGCCCTTCTTCCTCAACGAAGGCCCGACCGAAGCGGTCCTGATGACCGACCCGGTGGTGCTCGGGAACTTCCTCTTCCTCGCGCTCGTCGTGACCGCAATCGGCTACTCCTGCTGGCAGCTCGCGGAGCGCCGCATCGGCTCGGCCTCGGCGCGCTTCTACCTCTTCCTCTGGCCGCTCGCCGCGATCGTCGCGGGCATCTCAATCCTCGACGAGACCTGGAGCTACATCGGCATCATGGGCGCCGGCATGATCCTCTGCGGCGTGATCTGCGCGCAGACGGGCCTCGCCCGCGTAGCCGTTGAAATGGCGCGGCGCTATTGACCCGCCTCCTCTGCACCCCACCGACCTCTCTGTGAGGTCCGTAGGGCGGCCGAAAAGGACGCAGAAAGGGCCTTCCCGGAATAGTTTTCGCCGGGAAGGCCCTTCTTCGTGGAGGAGCTGATGACGATGCCCTCAAAGGCGGTTCCGGAGAGAAGGAAGCGCCTCCGGGAGGCGCTCACCAGCGCACGGAGACGCGCTCGCCGACGTGGGAGCCCTCGGCGATGAGGTCCGCGACCGCCGCGGCATAGTCGGCGTAGCTCACGGCGCTCCTGCCCTCGGCGTCGGTCGAGAACTCCTCGCCCGCGAGGACGTAGTGACCCTTCTTCGGGCCGTCGGCTTCGAACTCTGCGGCGGGAGACACGCAGGTCCAGAGGACGTCCTTGCGCGCACGCAGGGCCGCCAACTGATCACGCTGCGCGCTCGCGAGCGGCCGGTACTCCGCCGGGAAGAACGACTGGTCGACGAGCTGCTGCGTGTGCGCGGGGTCGAGGTAGAGGCTCCCGGCGCCGCCCACGACGAGGAGCCGCGTCTTCGTGCCGTCAAGCAGGTCGGCGAAGTGAAGGACCGACTTCGTATGGAGCGGCAGATCCTCAGGAGCCCAGAAGCCGAGGGCGTCGACAACGGCGTCGAACCCGGCGAGATCGTCCTTCGTGAGCGCGAGAGCGTCCTTCACGAGGACGTGCTTCGCGGCGGTCTTGTTTTCACCGCGCACGACGGCGGTGACGTCCCAGCCGCGGCTCACGGCTTCATCAACGATGCGGCGCCCGGCGTTGCCGTTGGCGCCGATGACGGCGATTCGGGTCATGGAAATTCCTTTCAATGTGCTTGAGTTTCGATCAATAATTAGTTCGATGTCGAACTAATTGGCACTATAGTCCATCAATTGTTCGACGTCAAACGTTCATGACGAAGGCGGCGGAAAGGACCGCGGATTCTTCCTCTCGACCCTGCGTCGAGGGAGACGCCTGCCGCCGCGGGAACACGTCTAGACGAACATCTTGAACGCGCGCAGACGGTGTCCCCCAGACCTGAGGAAGCAGGGTAGAATTCAGGGCCTCCGAACCGCATCCCGAATTTCAACGCGGCTGCGGTTGAAGAGCCGCCTCCATTCATTGAGCGCTTTCGGTCCACTCAGAATCCAATCCACAGGCATTCTCACAGGTGGGAGCGAATCCTTTCATTGCCGTCGACTTCCGGCGACGGATCGGTGCGGCAGGTACCATCCCTCTGGGCCGTCACCATGAACTCCAATGAATGGACTGGTGAGAATGCAGCGCGCGGAGCACTTCTCTCCACAGCGTGAATGGAATGGAGAATTCTCCACCATCTCATTCCATCCGGATGATCCGAATGTCCTTCTGCCTTCAGGCTTCCAACGAAAGTTGGGCTGGAGTGAATGAAGCCCCTCTCCCCACATCGTTTAATTGACGGAACTGGACGGAAGGGTAAATCACGCTTTCGAGCCAACAGATCATCACCGGAACTTTGGGAATCCATTTCCGACGATTCATTTCAGAAGACGCAAAGGATCATCCTCTGAAAACACTCCCGTCGTGCGTACTTATTCCACCGGGGAAACATTCGCATCGACGCAGCTACCGGAAGCGTAGAGACTCTGCCTTCCGCACTCGAGGTAATTTCTCCAGAGGCAGAATTCGGAGCATCTGCCGTCGGCAGCGCACTTCAATCACAAAACCTTTCTCAGCCTGACCGCGCTTCTCCGGGGGCAACCCGTCGATGACCCCATCGCCGCCCCGGGGAGGGGAGAGGGAGGGAATGAATCACCACTCGGACGCCGCCGCCCGGTCCGAAGGCGTCCTGCCGATCATTCGCAACACACAGAATCCGATGAGTATTCTAGGTTAAAATCCATGATGTTGCGTCTTATGCTCAAAATCTCCCATGCCTCAGCCCGACTTTATCGGGGCTTGACGGGCGATGAGACGTCCCGCGGCCACTCCTTGCCATAAGCCGTCATACGGATTACAATCCGCATAATTCTGATGCTTTTGAGCGTTTGCTCCTAGGATACTACGTGTTATGAGACCATCCATCGCCGTCGAGGATGCCCTCCTTCAACTCGGTGCGAACATTCGCGGCGCCCGGCTTCGCCGGCGTCTGCCACAGTCCGTCGTTGCTGAACGCTCCGGCATTTCATTGAACACTCTCTCCAAGATTGAGAACGGTGACGCAGGCGTTGCAGTCGGCAACATTGCGGCAGTTCTGAATGCTCTCGGGCTCCTTCCCCTCCTCTCATCACTCGCAGCCCCCGCCGAAGACGAGGCGGGTCTACTGCTCTCGGAGAAGCGCCTTCCGCAGCGCATTCGCCTCAAAAAGGAATAGCCCTCCCCTACTCGGCGTGGAAAAGTGCTTCTCCGCCCGCCGTTCAACAAAATATTCACCAGAGAGGACGCGTCAGTCATGACTCAACAAAAATTTCGATGCTGGGAGGTTCACGCCTCCGCATTGCCTGATAGCCCTCTAGTCGGTGAAGTCTTCTTTCCCGTTTCATCCATTCCGATTGACGCCGATTCACGTGGAAATGATTCCAGCGAATCACTCGAATCGTCCGCTTCCTGCGACGCCACTTCCAAAAGAGCAAGCCGCAGAAATAATCGCACTTCATTTGCCAAGACGGGTTTTGAGAAGAATAGCGGCCCCGCAGAAACCGCCGGGCGTTCACTCAGTCCTTCCGGAAGGCATTCATCGGTCCGCAATGCCTCATCCACTCCTTCTCTTCTTCTGCCGCGCTTTCGCTATTCGACCGCGTGGCTCGAAGGCGGGTTCGCGCTCGGCGCGGACCTTCCCCTGACGCCGGGACTCCAGGCCCCGCTCCGCGGCCGGCGGTCGTTTGGGTTTCTCACCGACCGGCGGCTCTCGGACGCTTCGACCGAACGCTTTCGAGCCGCACGCCGCGAGGGGTCGGAGTCGCTTGCCGCACTGCCGGCGCTCGACACCGCGGGCGACGAAGAGGCGGCCGCGGTGCTGCTCCCCAACGCCGCCGCGCATGCGGGTGGGATCGAGTTTTCTTCGCCCGAAGCCGCCTGCGGGACGACGCTTCCCCTCCCTTATGAGTCCACGGGGCTCGGGAGCGTCTTCGACGCTCTCGCTTCCGAGGGCCGGCGCCGGGCGAGCCTCAAGACCCTCCTTGCGCTCGCCTCGGCGACGGTGCTCCCGGGCGGGCGCACTGCGCTCGCCCTCGTGACGGAATCGGGCGAATCCGCCCTCACCGTCCGGAGTCCCACCGACCTGATCGACTTCCCGCTCTGGCGGCGCCTCTTTCTCGAACTCGCCCACGACTGCGGGATTGAGTGCGCCGAGAGCCGCCTCATTCACGCGGCGGGCATGCGGGCGCTCTTCACCCAACGCGTGGACCGGACGGAGGACGCGGAGCACCGTCAACGCCTCACGCTCTCGGGCACGACGCTCTCGCCCGAGCGGGCGCTCTCCTACCTCGGGATCGCCGAAATCCTGAACCGAGAGGGTGCGGCGCCGTCGCAGGATCTCCCCCAGGTCTGGCGACGCATGGTCTTCGCGCTCCTTACGGGCGCGGAGGACCGGGGCGCAAAATGGCTCTTTCACCGCACGCAGACCGGGTGGCGGCTCGCGAAAGCCCATGGATTTTCGCCCTGTGCGGGGGCGCCCCGCCCGATGACCGCAGACGGTCGGCGCCATCTCGCGTCTTTGGACGACGCCGTGAGGCTCGCCCCCTACTTCGGCATGCGGCTCGCCGACGCGAAGACGGCGGCTGCAGGAATGCGCCGGGCGCTTCGGGACTGGGAGGAGCGGGCGCTCGAGCTCGGCGCCGACGTTTCGGAGGTGGAGCTCCTCGCGCCCGGCTTTGAGGCGTTCTGAAGCTTTCTGATGCGATCGAGTCGGCCGCGCCCGCATCGAGGAGGAACGCCGCAAAAGACCCTCCTCAAGGTCTCCGACATGCAGAAGGCGCCCGACGAAGCGCATCGGGCGCCTTCTGTAAAGCGGCGGACCAGCCGCCCGCAGGTTCTGCGGCGAAGAGCGTCATTCGCCGTCAGTCGCGCTCGGCCGCTATGCGGCGGCGGCGCTCTTCGCGGAGGTCGAGCTCCATGTCATACCAGACCGCACCGCCGTGAACGGACTTTGAAACCCCGCAGTTGACGAAGCCGAAGCCCGAGTAGAAGTGGATGAGGTGCTCCTTGCAGGTGAGGATCACGCCGTCGCGGCCCTCCTGACGGGCCTTCTCGATGAAGGCGCGCATCAGGGTCGAGGCGCACCCCTGGTGGCGCTCTTCGGGAAGCACGGCGAGCCCGAAGATCGACTGCCAGCGGCCGTTCGGGTTGTGCAGCGTCGCGTCCTCAAACATGTCGTCGGTGATCGTGCGGTTGTTGGTCACCATCCCGTCGACGAGGCCGATGGGGCGGCCGTCCTTCATGAGGATCAGGAAGCAGTCCGGGAAGACAGCGAGACGGGCGGCGAAGCTCTCCCGCGTCGCCTTCTCGGCCGGCGGGAAGCTCTTCGCCTCAATGTCGGTGAGGACGTCCACATCCTCGGGAGTGGCGGCGCGAAGCGAAAACATGATGAAGCGTCTGTTGCGTGGTTGTGGGGAGAGCGGCGTGCAGACCGCACCCGTCTCCCGTCGTTTTTTGGGAAGCGCTCATCATAGCGCACCGCCCGACGGAGAAGCTGCGGCGGGATTCGAGGAAAGGCGGGACGCCCGGAGGGGCGGCGGGCGGCGTCCGGAGTCCTCCCTCCCCTCCGAACGCAGCTTCATGCGTCACGCAATCATCACATATGCGTCTTCATCTCGTCACACGGGAGGCGGAGACTCCTCTCCGCGCCTTCCTGGCCCCCCCTGAACCTCTGTATACAAGACCTTGAAGAGGAATCCGGCAGGCAGGCAAAGATCATTTTTTTTTTGAGACTTACGCAATGAAGCGTCGTTTGTTCCTGCAGTCCGCCGCCGGACTCTTCGTCGCGCCCGCCGCGCTTTCCGCCGCCGGCGTTGCCCGCGCCGCCACCCCGACCGAAGCGCAGATCACGCTCCCGCCCGCTGAAAAGTTGAAGAGCAGCTTCGGCTGGGTCACCGACATCCACTACTGCACGAGCCCGATCCGCACCATCCCGGCCGAAGATTCGATCCGCGTCTACGCGCACTCCCTCGCGAAACTCCGCCAGGCGATCGACGTCTTCAACACCCGCAAGCTCGACTTGTGATTGAACTCGGCGACTTCAAGGACTGCCTCGACGACGGCGACCGCCCCGGTACGATCGGCTTCCTGCAGACGGTCGAGTCGGAATTCCGCAAATACAACGGTCCGCGCTACCACGTCTCCGGCAACCACGACTTCGACAAGATCTCGCTCGGCGACTTCCTCGACAACACCGAGAACTACAGCGACGCCAAGGGCAAGAACTACTACTCCTTCGTCGCGGGCGGCGTGAAGTACATCGTCCTCGACGCCTGCTACAACAACGCCGAGGGCGAACACTACAGCCTCGGCAAGCTCGACTGGAAGATCGCGATCGTCCCGACCGTCGAGATGGAGTGGTTCAAGCGCGAGCTCGCGACCGGCAAAGAGCCCGTCGTGGCCTTCACCCACCAGCTCCTCAACACCTGGGACGAAAAGACGCAGAAGATCCCCAACGCGTTCTTCATCCGCAACGCCGCCGAAATCGTCTCCGCGATGGAGAGCAGCGGCCGCGTCCTCGCGGTGATCTCCGGCCACTTCCACAAGGGCGCCTACTCTGAACGCAACGGCATCCACTACGTCGTCAACCAGGGCCTCGTCGAGCGCCCGCTCCCGCACAACGTCTGCGGCATGGTGCACGTGGACCAGGACCTCAACGTCTACGTCGAGGGTCTCTACAACGAGCGCTCGCACGTCTGCCGCGCGAAGAAGGCTTAACCTGAGCCTTCCGCCCCCTTGAGTAGAACGCCCCGCCCGCTCCTCCGCTTGGAGGAGAAGGCGGGGCTTCTTCGTTTCTGGAGGGCTCATCACGGCTGGAGGCGCCCGAGCCTATACTTCTTGATCTCCAGTTCCACAACTTGTCGGATCCAAAATTCTCATGAAGAAGACTCTCCTCGCCTTGAGCGCGCTCGCGCTCGTCCTCTCCGGCTGCGCCAACCTTCCCGCCGGCGCCGACCGCATCAACCTCATCACGCTCGCCGAAGCGCAGGCCAACCACTGCATGAAGCTCGGCTGGGTGGGCTCCATCTCCGCCGTCCTCATCAACGGCAAGGCCCGCAACACCGCGCAGATCGTGAAGAAGGCGCTCGAGATCCCGGGGGCGACCCACATCGCCTACACCAAGGGCGAGGCGGGCTACTCCAACGCCCGTGCGCAGGTCCTGAAGTGCCCGAACCCGAACCTCAAGACGAAGGACCCGGACACCCGCCGCTACTCGAAGGACTACCTCGGCCACGAGTGATCACTCTCCGGCCTGAAGGCCGGAGCTTCTTGATTCGCTGAGCCTCGCGG
>CAJKCQ010000028.1 GCA_905198475.1 uncultured Sutterella sp.
AAAAACTACTAAAAACATATGGATGATGTTTATTTGGTACAAATTTCGCGATTAGCCGACCGTTCGCCCTGCTCCTCCGGTGAGTCCGGTAGGATTCAGGGAATGCGCCCGTCGCCGCCAGCCGGTGCGGGCTTCCCTTTCTAAAAACGCGCGCTATGAACAACCTCTTCAAGGACTTCTGGAAAATCTGGACGAGCAGGGACCGCCGGATTTCGCTCCTCATGGACGCGGGCATCTGGATCTACGGTATTGCGTCCGACAAGATCCTCTTCACGATCCTCGGCGGCGGCGCGCTCATCTGCGGGGTGTTTGCCTGGTACCTCGAGGCCTTCTCGGACGACGAGGGCGACGATAACGACGCGGGCGGTCACGGCCCAGACCGCGGCGACGGGTAGCCGCCGCTGCGGCCCGGAAATGCCAAAAACCTCCGGAAGCGGACAGCCTCCGGAGGTTTTCGTTGTGTAGGCTCAGTCGTGCGGCGTCAGCCCGCGAGCTTGAACTGAATCGGGAAGCGCAGCCTCACGGTGTTCCTGGGTTTCCCCCAACTCGACTGGGCGTCGTCCAGGGCGCGCATGGCCGCCTTATCGAGCATCGGGTGGCCGGCGGACTTGAAGAGCTTCAGCTCGGTGAGTTCGCCCTGCGCGTTCACGATGAACTGCACGACGGCCGTGCCCTCAATGTGGAACTGACGGGCCTTTCTCGGGTAGTGGAGCTCACGCTCGACGGCGCGCTTCACCTGCGCGAGGAAGGGATCGTCCACTTCGCCGTAGACCAAGGTCGAGATGCCGCCTTCGGCCGACGCCGTCTGGGCGCCGGGAGCCGCGGCGGGGCCGGGCGCGGGCGACGGGGGCGCGGCGGAGGGCGCGGGGGGGCCTTCGCGCTTCGCTTCCTTCGAGGGCTCGACCTTCTGCGGCGTCTCGGCCTTCGCCTCAACCTTCTTTTCAACCTTCTTCTCGATCTTCTTTTCCGGCTTGGGCTTGGGCTTCTCGACGGGCTTCACGACCTCCTTCTTCACGGGCTTGGGCGGTTCGGGCTTGGGTTCGGGCTTCGGGGGTTCGGGAACAGGTTCGGGCTCAGGGACGGGCTCGGGTTCAGGTTCAGGCTCGGGCTCGGGAGCGGGCTCGGGAGCGGGCTCGGGCGGCGGCGCCTCGGGCTCCGGCTCCGGAGCAGGCGGCTCGGGTTCGGGCTCGACGGCCTTCTCCTCGGGCGGAGGCGCCGTCTCGGCGACGGGTTCCGGAGCGGCCTCCTCGGCGGGCATGCCGCCGCCGGAGAGCTGCGCGAAGGAGAGCGACACCGACGCCGACTCGCCCGCAGGCTTGTACGAGAGCGAAGGCGCCACGTAGAGAACGGCCCAGAGAAACGGCGCGTAGACGCAGCACGCGAGAAGGAACGACTGGAGCGAGCGCTCAGCGTCCTTCTTTTTCCGTTGCGATGGTGAAGTTCTCATGGTTGTGGGCCTTGAAGAGGTCGATGACCTGGATGAAGCGGTCGAACTTGGAGTCGCGGTCGATGCGCAGCAGCACGCGTTCTTCACGCGGCAGGTTCGCGATCGCCTCGGAGAGCTCCTCCTTCGACATCTTCGAGCCGTCGAGGAAGAAGTCGCCCTCGGCGTCGACCTGCACGAGGCGCGGATTCTGGTTCGCCTTCTGCGGGGTGCTTGCGGTCTCCGACTTCGGAAGGTTGATCTGAATCTCGCCCTTCGCGATGAAGGTCGAGATGGAGAGCACCATGGCAAGGAGCACGAGCATGATGTCGATGAAGGGGACGATGTTCAGAGGCTCCTTCTTCGGAATCTCGATCATGCCTTTTCTCCCGGGTGCTGATGCGCTTCACTCCAGCGCGCCGAGAGGACGTTGATCCTTCTCTGCAGGCCGTTGTAGACGATGAGGGTCGGAATCGCGACCGTGAGGCCGAGCGCGGTCGCCTTCAGGGCGAGCGAGAGGCCCGTCATGATGTCCGAGGCGTTGATGTTGCCCGACTGGCCCATGTCGTAGAAGGTGATCATGATGCCGATCACGGTGCCGAGAAGGCCGACGTACGGGGCGTTCGAATAGATGATGTAGAGCGTCGTGAGGTTGTTCGTGAGCGCCTCATCGTAGGCGTCCTTCGTCGGGTAGTCCTCGGGACGGCACTTCTTCATGAAGAGAAGACGCTCGATCGTGAGCCACACGGTGATGAACCCCATGACGCCGAGGATGATGAAGATGGCGTAGTCGACGCTTTCCTTGATGAATTCCATTGTTTCTAGTCTCTGAAGGGAATGGAGGGGGTGCTCACTAGGAGGACGCGCCTGAAGGGGGGCGCTTCTTCTGGTTGGCCCCGGGCCGATGAGAGTCGGCCCGGATTCTAAATGAGACTCAATCTACGTCTCAACCAAGTTCTCAGAAAGTGTACGTGTACGAGAGCCAGAGGTTACGCCCGTCGATGTACTCCTTGTAGGCGTTGGCATAGCCGTTGCCACTCAGATCCGGAACCCACTCCAGGCCGACGTCGGTGATGTTGTTGAGCGCCGCGGAGAAGTGGTGGTTCTTCTGCCAAACGTAGGTCGCGCCGATGTCGATCTTCGTGTAGTTCTTGTACTTGTCGCAGTTGGCGCCTCCCCTCGTGGACTGTCGTTCGGAGTCGAACTTCGAGGTGCTCTTCACGTATGCGCTGAAGTCCTGATACTGGTAGTCGAGACGCGCGGTGAGCGAGTGGCGCGGAAGTTCATTGGGACGCTTGGAGTCCTCCCACCCGGTGCCGCGGTCGACCAGTGAGCCCGACAGGATCTCCGCGTGCGTGTAGGTGTAGCCGCCCGTGAAGCGCAGCCCGTGGAAGGGCGCCGTGGTGAGGAGAAGCTCCACGCCCTTGGCGCGCACCTTGCCGCGGTTGATGTCGCGCGTGTCGCCCGCAGCGTTGATTGTTTCGGTGGCGAGCTTGTTCTTAAAGTCCGTCCAGAAGACCCCCAAGGTCACGCTCGCCAGGTTCTGGAGCTCAACCGTGCTCGAAAGCTCCCAGCTCCAGCTCTCTTCGGGCTTGAGGTCGGGGTTGCCGTAGGCGTCTCCCGACCCCCTCGATCCATACGAATAAATGCCGTCGGTGAGCTTCTTGATCTGCGGCGTCAGGTAGCCGTTCGCCACGCCGCCCTTGACGCTCAGCGCTTCGAAGGGCTTGTAGACCAGATAGGCGCGCGGAGAGAGGTGCGCGCCGAAGATGTCGCTCCAGTGCACGCGCCCGCCCAGGGTCGCGATCCAGTTTTCGTTCACGAAGTATTCGCCCTCAGCGTAGGCCGCGAGCGTCGTCTGATCGAGGTTCAGCGGATCGGCTACCCCGCTCTTCTTGCGGGTGTAGTCGTCGAAGGTTTCGTAGACCGCCTCGACGCCCGAGGCCAGGGTCATCGAGCCCAGAGCGCCGAACTCAAGCGGCGTATTGAGGCGGGAGCTGAAGGTCCAGCTGCGGCTCGCCATCATCGGGCTGCCCGTCTGTTCGGTCCAGGGAGCGGCGCCTTGAGCGCTGCTGCCGTAGGTCTTCACCTGCTCGAGCGCGTTGTACTGCAGATAGGTCTCGAGCGTGCCGACGTCGTACTTGCCCTGATGGCCCAGCACGGCGTTGTACTTGTTCCACCAGCGGTAGGTCTGAACCGACTTGCTGCTCGAATTCATGGCGCCGCCCTTGTAGCGCGTGTAGTCGCCGTCGACATAGAGGCTGTTGGCGTCGTTCACCGTGAGGTCGAGCCGGGCGCCGAGATTGCCCGTGTAGCCATCCGTCGGCGAATGGCCCGCGTAGGGATTCTTACCGTTCGGCGCATTGGGCTTCCTGAGCTTGTAGGCGTCGCGGTCCTGCCAACGGCCGCGCAGCTGCAGCGAGAGCACGTCCTCCTTGAGGGGGATGCCGAGGTAGACGTTCGTGCCCCAGCGGTTGCCGTATTTGTCGTCTTCTTCGAACTGCGTACGCTCGATCTGGATCGACCCGGTGAACTTCTCCGGGTGCTTCTTCGTGATGATGTTCACGACGCCGCCCACGGCGTCCGAACCCCAGATGGTCGAGGCGGGACCGCGGATCACCTCGATGCGCTCGATCGCGCCCACGGGCGGCATGATCACGGAGCCCGGATCGAAGCCGTTGTTGACCATGCTCCTGGAGGTGTTCATCCTGCGGCCGTCGACGAGAATCGCCGTGTAGCCCGATTCGAACCCGCGGATGGAGATTTCGGCCGCGCCCATTTTGTTCTGGGAGATGTCCACGCCCGGAACGTCGCCCACGGCCGTGCCGATATCGATGATGGGCTTCGTCGCGAGCTCCTCGGCCGTGATCACGGAGACGCTCGCCGGCGCCTCGCGGGTGTCCTGGGCGTAGCCCGCGGCGGAAATGACCGAGGTGTCGAGCGTGGTGTAGCCGTCGTCGGCCCAGGCGGCGGAAACGGCGGCGGCGAGCGGAAGCAGCAGGAGCGCTTTGCGTTCGAGTTTCATGTGTGGTTTCGTGCTTGGCTGTCGACGTCCGAAGCGCGACCGGCCCGGAAGTGCTTTGCGTGCGGGACCGGACGCCCTTCCCGGACGCCTTGAGTTGATCTGAAGGGACGGCGGAGCGCCCCGAAGGACGTCCGCTTCACCACCGGCTGCTCAAGGTCGGGGAAACCCGCATCCGGCTGTCTGTCAGCCCGCATACTAGCCGCTTAAATGGGAATGCTTCTCTTTACGGAAAATGGACGGACAAGTTCGACCAAGAATTTTGCTTTTTTGCAATTCACTGTTTTTACTTAGATTTACCTAAGGAACTAATTCTTCCTGTGGAGGAACGCCTTTACACTTCTTAACCCGGACAAACGCGATGCATACGTTCATCTCATTGAATTAGCAGAGTTTTCAGCAAAACGTTCGTTAAGTTTTGTCAACCTGTTGCAAAGAACCGTAACGATAGTGATTCTCACTTCCAAACTTGTGCAGAATGAGCGGACTTGAACCGTCTGCGGGAGTTCCAATTCCCTTGCGGCGACTGGGACTCCGCTCGGGCGGAGCCGCCGGACGCCTCCGTCCTCATGCCCAAGTCAACCGTCGTTCTTCTTCTGCTCACGGCCATCGTGAGCGCCGCCTCGCTCCTCGTGGGGGCGGCCGACATCACGCTTCATTCGCTCCTCTCGGGCGACGTGGAGTCGCTCGAAGTGCTCTTCATCTCGCGCCTGCCGCGGCTCCTCGCGATCCTCTGCACGGGCGCGGGCATGAGCATTGCGGGCCTGATCATGCAGCAGCTCTGCGCGAACAAATTCGTCTCGCCCACGACGGGCGCGACGATCTCCTCGGCGCAGTTCGGCATCCTCCTGGCGCTCCTCTTTCTGCCCGACTCCACGCTCTGGGGCCGTGCGGCATGCGCCTTCGGCGCGGCGGTTCTCGGCACCTGGATCTTCATCTGGTTCATTCTGCGCATGCCCATGAAGGACCCGGTGATGGTGCCGCTCGTAGGCATCATGTTCGGCAACGTGATCGGCGGCACCACGAACTTCCTCGCCTACCGCTTCGACATGACGCAGGCGCTCTCGACCTGGCTCGTGGGCCACTTCTCGCTCGTGCTGCGCGGGAACTACGAACTCGTCTACCTGGTGGTCCCCCTCGTCGCCCTCGCATGGATCTACGCCAAGTGGTTCAACATCGTCGGCATGGGACGCGACTTCTCGAAGAACCTCGGCGTCAACTACACGTTCGTGCTCTTTGCGGGCCTCTCGATCGCGGCGATGATCACCGCGTCGGTGGTCACCGTCGTGGGGTCGATCTCCTACATCGGCCTCATCGTTCCGAACCTCATCGCGATCTTCAAGGGCGACGACCTGCGCGCGACGCTCGCCGACACGGCGCTCTTCGGCGCGCTCTTCGTCCTCGTCTGCGACCTGATCGGACGCTTCGTGATCCTGCCCTATGAGCTCCCGATCGAGCTGATCGTGGGAACGCTCGGCAGCCTCATCTTCATCGTCCTCATCTTCTACCGGCTGCGCTTCGGGCGCCGCAGCCTCGACCGGGAGTCGCTCCTCGCGCTCTTCGGCCTCACCCGCAGGAAATCCGTCTGCACCCGGGAGGCGCTCTGAAAATGCCGGTCCTCGTCAAAGCCTTCTCGACGCCCCGCAGCAGGCGCCTCGCCCTCACGACGGGCGTGCTCTGCGCACTCGTGCTGCTCTTCTGCGCGCTCTACCAGTTCGCGTTCGTCAACCCGAAGTTCTTCGCCTATGCGATGGGGCTGCGCGCGCCGCGCCTCGTCGTGATGTTGACCGCGGGCTTCTCGATCTCGGCCGCGGCGATCGTCTTCCAGACGATCATCCGCAACAACATCGTGACGCCCTGCCTGCTCGGGATGAACTCCCTCTACCTCCTCATCCACACGGCGGTGGTGTTCTTCCTCGGCTCAGGGAGCGCCTTCGCGACGAACCCGGTGATGGCCTTCGCCGTGGACATCGTGCTCATGGGCGTGATCGCGACCTTCATCTACTACACGATCTTCCAGAAGACGGGCGGGAACGTCCTCTACGTGCTCCTCATCGGCACGGTGCTCTCGACCTTCTTCTCGAGCATGCAGAACTCGCTCACGCGCGTGATGGACCCGAACGAATACGACGCGCTCCTCAACTCCCTCATCGCGAGCTTCACGAACGTGAACCTCGCCTGCATCATCCCGGGGATCCTGCTTCTCGCCGCAATCGCCTGGTGGCTGCGGCGCGACCTCGCGATCCTCGACATCGTGAGTCTCGGGCGCGAACAGGCGGTGAGCCTCGGCGTCGACTACGAGCGCACGCTGCGCCGCCTCATGGTGGGCGTCGCGCTCTACATCGCAGTCGCGACCGCGCTCGTCGGGCCACTCTCCTTCCTCGGACTCATCACCGCGAACGTCGCGCGGCAGCTGCTGCCGACCTACCGCCACACGTGGCTCATCGCGGGCGCGGGGCTGGTGGGCATGCTCATCCTCTGCGCGGGCCAGTTCGTCGTGGAGCACGTCATGGTCTACAGCGTCCCCGTGAGCGTCTTCGTGACGATCGGCGGCGGCCTCTACTTCCTCTACCTCATCCTCACCGCAAAGTAATCCGGCGCGGGAAGCGGACATGTTCAGCATCAAGAACCTCACCAAGACCTACGAGGATCAGACGGTCGTCAGCGACGTCTCGATCGACCTGCCCCACGGCAAAGTGATCTCCATGATCGGCCCGAACGGCGCCGGCAAGTCCACCGTGCTCGGCATGATCTCGCGCCTCATCGCGCGCACCTCGGGCACGGTCGAATTCCGGGGCCGAGACGTCGACGCCTGGGAGAGCCGGGAGCTGGCGCGCCACCTCGCGATCCTCACGCAGTCGAACAACGTGCAGATGAAGCTCACCGTGCGCGAGCTCGTAGCCTTCGGGCGCTTCCCGCACTCTGGGTCGGCCCTCTCGGCCGCCGACTGGGAGATCGTCGACCGCTCGATCCGCTACATGGAGCTCGAGCCCTTCGCCGAGCGCTTCATCGACGAAATGTCGGGCGGCCAGCGTCAGCGCGCCTTCATCGCGATGGTCCTCGCGCAGGACACCGAATACATCCTCTTTGACGAGCCGACGAACAACCTCGACATCTACCACGCCACGCAGATGATGAAGCTCGTCCGCCGGCTCTGCGACGAGCTCGGCAAGACCGTGATCCTCGTGCTCCACGAGATCAATCTCGCCGCCTTCTACTCCGACTTCATCTGCGCCTTCAAGGACGGCCGCATCGCCGCCTGGGGAAACGTCGCCGAGGTGATGACGCCGGAGACCCTGAAACGCATCTACGGGGTGGAGTTCCAGATCCACGAGATCGACGGCAAGCCCCTCGCCATCTTCCACTGACTCTCCAACCCAATACGCAACCCTGCACTCTCCGGAGGTCTGATTCCCATGTCCATCCGCATGACCCGGCGCGCCGCCGGCCTCGCCGCCCTTTCCGCGCTCGCCCTCGCGGCGCTTCCCGCCTCGACCGCCTTCGGCGCCGAGACGCTCGTCGTCGATTCGCTTGACGGCGCGAACAAGCCCGTTCAGGTGACCGTGCCGAAGAACCCCAAGCGCATCGCCGTCGCCGACTACGCCGTCCTCGACACGCTCGACCACTGGGGGCTCACGGACCGCATGGTCGCCCTCACGCAGAACACCAAGCTCCCGTACCTCGAGAAGTACTTCAAAAAGAGCGCCCGCATCACCAACATCGGCACACTGAAGGAGATCGACCTCGAGGGGCTGATGGCCTCCGAACCCGAGGTGATCTTCATCTCCGGGCGCCTTGCGAAGAAGTACGACGAACTCTCGAAGATCGCCCCGGTGATCTTCATGACGACCGACCACCACAAGGGCACCTTCCGGAGCTTCTCGGACAACCTCACGAACCTCGCGAAGATCTTCGGGAAGGAGAAGGAGGCCGCCGCCGACATCGCGCACTTCAACGGCCGCATCGAGAAGATCCGCACAGCCGCCGCCGGCAAGACCTGCCTCGTCTCGCTCGTGACGAGCGCCCACGTGAACCTCCTCGGCAACGCCGCGCGCTGCGCCATCATCGGCAATGAATTCGGCTTCAGGAACGTCGCCCAGGACGCCAACGCCAACCACGGCAACGAAGCCTCTTTCGAGCTTCTCCTCAAGCTCAACCCCGACTACTTCTTCGTTCTCGACCGCGACAGCGCGATCGGCCGCCCGGGCGCCAAGCTCGCGAAGGACGTGCTCGCGAACGAAATCGTCGACCGCACGAAGGCGAAGCAGGAAGACCACATCGTCTATCTCACCCCCGCGGCCTGGTACCTCGCCGAAGGCGGCTACCAGTCGATGAACATCCAGTTCCAGGACGTCGAGCGCGCGCTCGGCCTCTGAGCGCGTTGCCAGGGCGGCCCCGTCCGATGAAGAAGGCGCCCGGAGCAATCCGGGCGTCTCCCCTCCACCGCGCCGCGCGAAAAGAAACGCGGGCTCCGTGCGGAGAACGGAACCCGCGCTCAACCCAGTGCAGACGACTACTTCTGCAGGATGGAGATCTTCTTCAGACGCTCGATCGCGTCCTCGAGCACCCGGTCGTCGCCCTTGGCGAAGTGCAGGCGCATGTAGCGGTGCTCGGGTTCGCGGAAAAAGGACGAGCCCGGAACGGCGCCCAACTTCACCTTCTCAGCGAGGTCGAGGCAGAACTGGTAGTCGTCGTCATAGCCGAACTGGCTGATGTCCACGAGCACGAAGTACGTGCCCTGCGGACGGAAGTACTTGAGTCCGAGGCTGTCGAGCCCCGAGAGGAAGAGGTTGCGGCGGTGCGTGTACTCGGCCTGGAGCTCCTCGTAGTAGTCGTCACCGAACTTGAGGCCCGTGACGGCCGCCTCCTGGAGCGGCGCCGCGGCGCCCACCGTGAGGAAGTCGTGCACCTTGCGCACGCGGTCGAGGGCTTCGGCGGGCCCAAGGACGTAGCCGAGGCGCCAGCCGGTGATCGAATAGGTCTTCGAGAGCGAGTTGCAGATGATCGTGCGCTCGCGCATGCCCGGCAGGGCCGCGAAGTAGGTGTGCACCGCGGGCTTGTAGATGATGTGTTCGTAGACCTCGTCGGTGATCACGAAGGCATCGAACTCCTTGACGATCTTCGCGATTTTCTCGAGCTCGGCCTTCGTGAAGACCTTGCCCGAGGGGTTCGAGGGGT
Source organism: uncultured Sutterella sp. (assembly GCA_905198475.1). GTDB lineage: Bacteria > Pseudomonadota > Gammaproteobacteria > Burkholderiales > Burkholderiaceae_F > Sutterella. The sequence goes on from CAJKCQ010000028.1 coordinate 9,624, forward strand.
TGCAGAGGATGAGGGCCTTCGCACCCGCGCGGAAGGCGCTGCGCAGCTCCTCCTCGTCAAACTCGAAGGTCGGAGCCTTCAGGGGCACGAAGATCGGTTGGGCACCCGAAAGAATCGCGTCCGCGCCGTAGTTCTCGTAGAAGGGCGAGAAGATCGCGACCTTGTCGCCCGGGTTGATCGTCGCGAGGACCGAGGCCATCATCGCCTCGGTGCCGCCGCAGGTGACGGCCACTTCGGAGTTCGGGTCGTACTCGAGGCCGCTGAAGTGCTTCACCTTCTCGCAGAGCGCTTCACGGAAGTTCTGCGCGCCCCAGGTGGTTGCGTACTGGTGCGGCCCCTGGTAGGCGACTTCGGCGAGGCGCTTGAGCATCGGTTCGGGTGGGTTGTAGTCGGGAAAGCCCTGCGCGAGGTTCAACGCGCCGTACTTCGCGCACACGCGGCTCATGCGGCGGATGACGGAGTCGGTGAAGGTGCTGCTGCGGTCTGAGAGGGTGATCATTTTCTTCCTTCCTGTCCTCTTCCGGGTGAGGAGGATCTTGGGGCGGGACGAACGGGAGGCACTTGGCGCTCCCGTGGCCCCGGGCCGCGGTCCGGTTGGGTTTGTCGTTCGATCCCTCGATTATTGCGCCGCGGAACGGCCTCCCGATCGGCCGAGAGGGCCGCCCCGCAGGAGGACGGAGGTAATACTTGCCCGCCGTCAACAGAGCTGCGCCCCTGCCGGCGAAGGCCGGCGTGCATCAGGGCGCGACGCGGCGCGCGTACTCGGGCCGGCAGCGATCGCCCGCGACGGGAATCGCGTCGAGAAGCGTCCGGGGAGCGGGCGAGCTCGTCCTTGGTGATCGAGATCGCGGCGGCCGCGACGTTTTCACGCAGCCGCCCGGGCTTCGTCGTGCCGGGAATCGGCGCGATCCACTGCCCTTGAGCGAGGATCCAGGCGAGCGCGATCTGCGAGGGGCGCGGTGCTCTTCTCCTCGGCGAGTTCGCGCACCGCGGCGACCAGACGCTCGTTCGCCTCGAGATTGGCCTTCTCGAAGCGCGGCACCGCACGTCGGAAGTCGTTCTCCGCCAATTCGGTCGAGGCCGTGATCGTCCCCATCAGGAAGCCTTTTCCAAGCGGGCTGAAGGGCACGAAGCCGATTCCCTCGCGCTCGAGGAAGGGCATGATCTGTGCTTCCGGCGCGCGCCACATCATCGAGCATTCGCTCTGGAGCGCCGCCGGCCGGCAGACCTTGACCGCACGGGCGAGCGTCACGGGACCGGCTTCGCCCCCCAGGCGCGGATCCTGCCTTCGGCGATGAGGTCCGCCATCACGCCGGCGACCTCTTCGAGAGGCACCGCCGGATCCACGCGGTGGAAGCAGTAGAGGTCGATGCAGTCCGTGCGCAGGCGCTTCAATGAGCCTTCGAGCGACCGGCGGATCGTCTCGGGCCGCGCGTCCTGAACCTGTTTCCCTTCGTTTCGGCGGAAGCGCTCCGGGGCGCGATGCGTGCAAAATGCAGGGAACTCATTGCGGGCGGGAGCCGCGGCACCTCCCCCGAGCGCCCCTCCGCCCGTCCCCATGCTGCAGAAGGAAGAAATCATGGCATTCAAGTGCGCAACCGACGTCTTCAAGCTTGAGAACGGCGTCGGCATTCCCTGCATCGGCTTCGGCACCTGGCAGTCGCCCGACGATGTCGCCGAACGGGCCGTCTGCGAAGCGATCGAAGCGGGCTACCGCCACATCGACACGGCGGCGATCTACCGCAACGAAAAGAGCGTCGGCCGCGGCATCCGCGCCTCGGGCGTCAAGCGCGGCGACCTCTTCGTGACGAGCAAGGTCTGGAACAGCGCCCGCGGCTACCGCACGACGCTCGAGGCCTTTGAGAAGACGCTCGAAGACCTGCAGCTCGACTACCTCGACCTCTACCTCATCCACTGGCCCGCCTCGCCCTCGCGCTTCCCGGACTGGCGCGAGGTGAACCTCGCGACCTGGCAGGCGCTCACCGAGCTCTACAAGGCCGGGCGCATCCGCGCGATCGGCGTCTCGAACTTCCGCCCGCAGCACTTGGAGCCGCTCCTCGCCGCCGAAGTGAAGCCCATGGTGAACCAGATCGAATACCACCCCGGGTACCTGCAGCAGGACGTGGTGGACTACTCGCGCGCCCACGGGCTCGTGGTCGAGGCGTGGAGCCCGCTCGGGTGCGGGCGCGTCCTCAACGACCCGCGGCTCGAGACCCTCGCCCGCCGCCTCGGCGTCACCACCGCGCAGTTGGCGCTGCGCTTCTGTCTCGAGACCGGGACGCTTCCGCTCCCGAAGTCCGTGTCGGCGCAGCGCATCCGCGCGAACCTCGACGTCTTCGGCTTTGAAATGCCCGGCGACGTCGTCGCCGCCATCCGGGCGCTCCCCGAATTCGGCTTCTCCGGCCAGGATCCCGACAAGGTGACCTTCTGATGCAGATTTCCCCGAAGCTCAGCCGCGCGGGCGGCGCCGTCCTCGCCCTCACGCTCGCCCTCGGTCTCGCGGGCGGACTCGCCGGATGCTCCAAGGAGTCCGAGGTGGCCGACGTCTCGCTCGGCTTCCTCACCTTCAAGAACATCAAGCTCGACGCCTTCGTGGACCAGGAGGTGCCGGGCGTCACCTGCCACGTCGCGAGCATCGAATCGCCCCTGACGCTCGCCGATCCGTCCGAGAGCTCGATCTCCTGCCGCCAGACGGGCGACATCACTCCGGCGATGATCGCCGCGATCGACAAGTCGAAGGACGGCGTCGTGATCTTCACGCGCTCAAAGAGCATCTTCTTCAAGTACATGAAGATCCGCCGCATCTACGACGCCGCGCACCAGACGCTCATCTACCTCTCCTACTCCACGAAGGAGACGAGCGGGAGCTTCAAGCACGCGATCTCCACCGTCCCGCTTTGGGGAACGTCCGCGTTCGTGAAGCCGCTTCCGCCCGCCCCCGCGAAGCAGTTCTGAGTCCACGGGACTCACCCGCTGCGTCCGCGCAGGCGCGAACGAAATTCGTTCGCACCTGCGGGCAGCGGGACTAGAATCCCTCCGTCAACAGTTCCGCCGCCCCTGCGGAATTCTCCGCATGCGGCTCCCCCTCAAAGCGCCCTTCGAAAAGCGCCGGGAAGGTTTGGAGCCCGCGGCCCGGGGCCGGCACCGAAAGGAGTTTCCCCATGTTCTCGATTCTCGACGTCCGCTCCCTCATCGCCCAGCGTCCGGGAGTGTCTCTGCGCGACCTCGCCCTCCACTTCAAGGTCTCTCCGGGCATGATGGAGATGATGCTCGACAAGCTCATCAGCCGCGGCGACGTGGAGTGCTTTGTCGCGGCCTCCTGCTGCGGCGGCGAATGCGGCTGCGACGGCGGTCATCACAAGTCCTACAAGCTCACGCTCAAGGGCCGTCAGGCCCTGGAGGCCGCGCAGGCCTAGTTTTCCCGTAGAAACAATTTGTTGCATCTTCCTGCTTGCACAATTCGGGTTTCTACTCTATAGTTCATCTTCGTTGTGGTTCTGGTGGTACTTTCGTTTCCGAAGAGAATCTGCCGAATCGAGCCGCTGAAGGGAGTCCTTGCGGGAGCGTTTGAATGCGTTCTCGAGCTTCAAGCAAGTTTCTCCTAGGAAAGCCGCCGGCCACAAATGACCGAAGGGTGTGATCGTTCGTAGATCGCGCCCTTTTTGTTTCTCTGCACTGCGCATTTCATCCGGCCATGATCGCCAAACACGTCCTTGCGCTCTCGCTCGGCACCCTCGCGCTCGGCATCGCCGAATTTTCCATGATGTCGATCCTGCTGCCGACGGCGGGGGATCTCGGCGTGTCGGTGCCGGAGGCCGGACACTTCATCGCGGCCTACGCCGCGGGCGTTTGCGCGGGCGTGGTGCTGATGACGCTCTTCGGGCGGAGCGTGCCCTTGAAGCGCCTCCTCCTCATCCTCTGCGCCGTCATCGTGCTCGGGAACGCCGTCACGGTGTTCGCGCCCAACTACGGCTTCATGATCGCGTCGCGCTTCATTTCGGGGCTCCCGCACGGCGCCTTCTTCGGCGTGGGGTCGATCGTCTGCGCGGAGCTCTCGCGCCCGGGCGAAACCTCGCGCGACGTGTGCCTGATGGTCGCGGGCATGACGATCGCGAACCTCGCGGGCGTGCCGCTCGCGAGCTTCCTCGCCTGGGCGGTGAGTTGGCGCGCGGCCTTCGTGATCGCGGCGGGAGCGGGCTTGGCGACCCTGCTCGCCGTGAAATGCTGGGTGCCGGCCCTGCCCGCGCTTCCCAACAAGGGGTTCGCGGCGCAGTTCCGCTTCCTCGGCGCCTTCGAGCCCTGGCTCGTGCTTTTCGCGATCGGGCTCGGCAACGGCGGGTTCTTCGCCTACTACTCCTACGTCAACCCCGTGATCGAGCACGTCGCGGGCATCCCGGCCTCGCTCATGTGGGTCGTGATCACGCTCGCAGGCGCGGGCATGGTGGGCGGCAGCCTCTTCTGCGCGAAGATCGCGCCCAACTACTCCAACCCGGCGCTCGCCGCCTTCGGACAAGGCGTGCTCTTCATCGCGCTCGTCGCGCTCTTCTTCCTCGCGCACTGGGCGCCCGCGGCGGTGTTCCTCACCACGCTCGTCGCCGCCTGCGCGTTCTTCGTCTCGGGCCCGCAGCAGGTGATGATGATCGAGAACGCCAAGGAGGGCCGCATCCTCGCGGCCGCGCTCTGCCAGTGCTCCTTCAACGCCGGAAACGCCTTGGGCGCCTGGCTCGGCGGGCTCCCGATCGCGGCGGGAAAGTCCGCCGAATGGTCCGCGATGCCGGGCATCTTCCTCGCGCTCGCGGGCTTCGGACTTCTCTTCGCGAAGTGGATGATCCACACGACGCGCACCCGTGAGCGGCTCGAAGGCCGCATTGCCGCCCTGAAGGACCAGGTCGAGGACCAGAAGGCCGAGCTCGGGCGCCGCTGAGAAGCGGTCCAGAGCTCCCGGGCTGAGCCGTCCGTGCGCCGCGCACGGCGCGCCGGCCTTCAATCCGCACCGCTCCCGGCGCACGACCCGCACGACTGGCAGCCGCCGCAGCCCTCCCGCTTCACGGGCGTGTAGTCGATCGTCGAGGGCGCGTCGGTCGCCTCGAGCTTCATGATCACGGGCCGCAGCCCGTCGTTGCAGGAGACGACGGCCACACCCGGCCGGCGGATCCAATCGCCGTAGTAGAAGAGCCCTTCGCCCGCGCCGTGGGCGAGCGCGAAGACGTACTGGTAGACCGCCTTCCAGGCCTCGTCGCACAAGCCCGCAGGCTTGGCGTAGTCGGCGAGAAACACATCGCCCTCGCGCATCATCGGACAGGGTCCGAGCCCGGGCGCGCCGTACTCGCGCGCGAGCTCGGCGTCAAAGGTAGTCTTCAGAACCGTTATTCTCACCTTCTTCATTGTCGAATCTCCTCCGGGAGGGTCACATGCTTGAACCGCGCTACCTCTTCACGCAGGACTTCTCGACGCTGCGCGCCGGGCTCCTTGCGCTGCCGCACCGCGTGCGGCGCTTCGCGCGGGGCGAATTTCTCTGGGCGCCGGGCGAACCCTTCGAGCGGGTCCACTTCTTCGAGTCGGGCCTCGCGCGCACGAGCGTTCTCGGGCGCACGGGCGAGGCGGCCCGCGTGATCGCCTGGGCGGGTCCGGGCACGATGTTTCCGGTCGTGCACGGCAACCGCTTCGAGATCGAATCGCGGATCGTGACGGAGGCGGTTTCGCCCGTCGTCACCCTCGAATTCCCGGCCGGCGCACTCGAGGAGCACCTCGGCGCCTCACCCGAATTCGCCGCGGCGACGATCGACTGGTACGCGAAGTTCGTGAACCTTCTGCTCTTCTCCGCCGCGGATGTCGCGCGGGCGCCGGCGCTCCCCGCACTCGCCTCGACGCTGCTGCTGCTCTTTCGCAATGAGGCCGGTGCGGCGCTCGCCCGCGGCGACGCGCTTGAGACGACGCAGCCCGAACTCGCGCGCCTGATCGGCATCGACCGGGCGAGCCTTGTGCGGGCGCTCTCGGCGCTGCGCCGCTACGGTGCGGTGGCAACCACCCGCGGCCGCATCGAGCTCCTCGACCTCGAGGCGCTGCGCCGCGCCGCCCGCACACCCTGACAATTCTCCGGCCGCGCCCGCTCTCCTTTCCGGCGCAGATGCGCCGTTCAAGGCGGGAAACTTCCCCGCAGACCCTGAAGACGACTTCGGCCGCCCCCCGATGAAGGAGCGGCCGAAGGTCGTGTCCGGTGCGATTCGTTCTGAGGGGGCGGTGCCGTCCGGGGAGCCGGGCGATTCGCCCTACTTCCCGCCCGCGGTCGGCTCAGACCTCCCGCCCGCTGCACGCTCGCGGCGCAGGCGCTTCGCGTCGGTGAAGAGCCGCACGGTGTTCCAGTTGACGACGAACATGAGCGCCACCACCGCGAAGCCCTGCAACGCCCAGCCCGCGTAGGCCCACTCGGTCGAGGTCGCGGCGGCGCCCCACCAGGCGAGGAAGAATTCCTGCGCGCCCGCGGCGCACGCACGGGCGTGAAGCCCAAAGGCGACGAGGGCAAGGCCGTAGAAAACCCACGCCGCGCGCATCGCGATCCGCTGCCCCTTCCACTTCATCGGCCAGCGCTTCATGGCGATGAGCACGATCAGGGGGATCAGGATGGGCATGGCGATGATGCCGGCGTTGAGAAAAAGCTGCATGGAGGATCGGTGTCCGCGTGAAGATGGAAGATGGATTCGAGCCCGAATTCTAAAGAAGAAAAGCGCTCCGAACCTGATGAAGGGCGCGGAGCGCTTGGTGCTTTTGTTCCGCCTCCTTCACGGCGCCCCTTTGGATCGGGCGCCGCGAAGAGACGTCTCGGAAGGGTTTAGGCCTTCACCGAACCGGCCTTGGCGGCCGGAGCGGGTTCGCGGAGCTTCAGCACGCAGTGGTAGACCACGAGGAGCGCGAGGATGATGAGCGCCACGGCGATGATCAGCTGCAGGCCGCCCACCATGAAGACGAACGTGCCGTCGGCGATCTGACCGAAGATGCGCAGCACCGCCTGAACGAGGGCCGTCATCGTGACGAGGAACATCACCGTCATCGGACCGTAGAGCATCCAGCCCTTGCGGCCGGTGGCCTTCAGGAAGACGGCAAGGCCGGTGAGGACGAGCGCCGAGAGGAGCTGGTTGGCCGAGCCGAAGAGGGGCCACACGGACATGTAGCCGGCGAGGCAGATCGCGTAGCCGAGGGCGAGGGTCAGAACCGTCGAGAAGACCGTGTTCGTGAAGAGCTTCTGCACGGGGGTCTTGGCTTCACCGGGGCGCGGCGCGAAGAGCTCCTGCAGCGACATGCGCCCGATGCGGGCGACGGCGTCGACGGAGGTCAGAGCCAGAGCGGAGACGCACATCGTGAGAATGCAGGCGGCGATGTTGGTCGGGACGCCGAAGATGTCGGTGAGGAAGCCCGCAACGGAGCGCGAGAAGGTCTGGAAGGGCGTGCCCGCGGGGAGAACGCCGTTCTGAGCGCCGGCGCAGACGATCACGAGGGCGACGACGCCGAGGACCACTTCAACGCACATCGAGCCGTAGCCGACGAGGCGCATGTCCTTTTCGTTCGCGACCATCTTCGAGGAGGTGCCCGAGCTCACGAGGGAGTGGAAGCCCGACACGGCGCCGCAGGCGATCGTGACGAAGAGGATCGGGAAGAGGTCGAGGTTCTTCACCTCCCAGCCGACGAAGGCGGGCATGTTGAGGGTCGGGTTCTTGACGAACACGCCGAGCACGCCGCAGACGATCATGCCGATCAGGAGGAACATCGAGAGGTAGTCGCGGGGCTGCTTGAGGAGCCACATGGGCATCACGGAGGCGGCGAAGAGGTACGCGAAGACGACGTAGCGCCACGTGACGCTGTCGAGGTAGACCGGGCAGTAGATGCCAAGGGCGACCATCGCGACCATCAGGACGACGCCGACGACGAACTGCACGCCGGCCGTGGGCTTCATGTACTTGAGGTAGAGGCCGAAGGCGACGGCGCCCGCCATGTAGATGAGGGAGATCGAACCGGCGGCGGCGTTCGGCATCAGCTGCGTGCCGTCCTTGGCGAACCCGTTGAAGGTGTTCGCGACCATGTCGCAGAAGGCGGCGATCACGAGGAGCGTGAAGAGCCAGCAGAAGAGGAGGAAGAGCTGACGGCCCGTGCGGCCGACGTAGTCCTCAATGATCATGCCGATCGAGCGGCCGCCGTTCTTCACGGAGGCGTAGAGGGCCGTGAAGTCCTGCACGGCACCGAAGAAGACGCCGCCCACGAGCATCCAGAGAAGCGCGGGGAGCCAGCCGAACATGGCGGCGATGATCGGGCCGGTGACGGGGCCCGCACCGGTAATCGACGTGAACTGGTGCGCAAACACCGTCCACTTGTTGGCGGGAGCGTAGTCGCCGCCCTTGTTCTCCACGGCCGGGGTGGGCCGGTTGGGATCAACGCCCCAGGTCTTCTCGAGCCAGCGGGCGTATCCGAAGTACCCGCAGGCGAGCGCGACCAGCGCGATCAGCATGACTGTCAGACCGTTCATTTTCGTCTGATTCCTTGTCTTTATAAGAATTGCTTGAGGGAGAAGCGTCCGGCGCCGGAGGGACGGCACCGCAGAGGAGGTTGGCCTCGCCGAAGACGAGCCGGACGCACCGATGCAAAGAAACTGTGCAACGTAGACGAAATGGTAGGGTCCTCAGAGCCAGAAAGCAAATGCAGAAATATATATTAGGCTTTTTGCGAAAGATGTTTTTCTTGTGTTTTTATCTGCGGAACAATGATTCTCGCCGAAACACATGCACGCTTTGACTTATGCATCAACGCCGATATTACAAATTCCCTATAGGGGAAACCCGGAATCCCTAGGGCGTTTGCCTGAGGCTGCGCCGCCTTGGTGCGCCTGCTGGCGAATCCGATGCACCGGTGCGTCGATGCGGTTAGGCCTCTGCGGAAAGCCCGGGCGGAGCGGAGGGCGGCGCCAGCCGCTTAGCAAAAAGCGTGCCTCAGGTGCGGCGGAGGACGCCGGACGGGCGGGAGGCGGGAAAGAAGAAAAGCCCGGGCATGGTGAATGCCAGGGCTTTCCTGAAGGGTCTGCGCCCTTCCCGTCCGGACGGGGCGGGAAGGCGCTCTCCAGGGTGCATCAACTGATGAAGTAGACGCCCACGAGGAGGATGAACATCACCGGGGCGGTGCGCTTCACGATCGCGAAGGGCGAGACGCCGGCGAGACCGGCCGCGATGATCATGCCGCCGGCAAGGGGCGACGAGAGGCGGCCGAAGTTGCCCGCTATCGCGGCGAGGTAGCCGAGGGAGTCGATCGTAAGGCCGAACTTCTCGGCGTGTGGCGTCACCGCCTCGTTGAAGGCGAAGGTGGCCGCGTCGCCCGAACCCGTGACGAGCGCCATCAGGTAGGGCCCGAGGGCGGCGCCGAGCTTGGCGACTTCGTTCGCATGCGTGAGGTAGTCCACGAAGGCGTCGATCACGCCGCAGGCGCGCAGGCCGGCGGCGAAGACGCCCGCCGCGATGATGATGCCGATGATCTTGGCGTAGCCCGAACCCATTCCGTCGAAGAACTTCTTCGTGACGTCGGCGGGGTTGGTGCGGGTGACGGCGATCGCGTAGATCGCGCCGATCAGCATGGCCGTGGCGACGGACATCTTGAGCTGCGGGGCCCAGAGCGAGGCGCACACGAGGATCACGACCGGAAGGAGCGGGGCGATGGCGAAGAAGACGTTGGGATGCTCGGGGAGCTCGACCTTCTTGGAGTTGTCCGCATCGTGCACTTCATTGGCGAAGCCTTCACGACGGAAGTCGCGGTAGATGACGCAGACCACGACCATCAGGACAATGGCGGCGAGCGAGGCGCCGACCGTCAACGGCATGAAGCGGCCGATGAAGTCGATGATCGGCATGCCGGCGAGCTTGGCAACGAAGGCGTTGTGCGAGACGCCCGGCGAGAGGAACGCCATCGTGATGGAGCCCACGATGGTGGCGGCGGCCATCGCGGGATGGAAGCCCGCGCGGATCATGAGCGGAATGATCGTCGGACCGACCGAGGCGACGAGGCCCGAGGTCGAGGGAATGGCGATCGAGATGAGCGACACGACGAGCATGCAGGCCGGCAGCAGCATGAGGCCGAGCTTCTTCAGGGGCTTCGTGAGGAGCGCCACGAGGTGCACGTCGCACTTCGTAAGGGAGACGACGCCGGCGAAGCCGAGCGACGAGCAGATCGCGATGATGAGCGCGGCGTTCGTCATCGACTTGTCGAACTGCTTGAAGGCGATCATCGGCTCGAGCGACAGGACCGACATCAGAAGGCCTGCCGAGAGCAGAACGAGGCGGGTTTCGTAGCGCTTCACGAGCGCCCAGACCGCACCGATCGTGACGACGAGCGCCACGCACATAGACCATGTTGCCATGATGAGGGGGACTTCTCTTTGGGGTGGTGAATGGTAGTTTTAGTTAGTTTTACCGGGGCGGCGCGGATTCTATCGAGGCGGAACGTCCTGCGGCCATGACGTAAACACCATATAGACATCCCAAAAATACGTGATTCCACGTAGTGAAAAGAAAACGGCTCGTCTTTACGCGCCCGTGCGGAGCGCTTCACCGCTGCGCCCTCAAAGGCTCGGCCGCCGCGCGGCGAAGCACCCCGCCGCCCCCCAGAGGACGATCACGGCGGCGAAGAAGAGAAAGGCGGGCGCCCACGCGCCCGTGCCCTCGTAGAGCGCGGCAAAGATCGAGGGGCCGCAGCCCGCGCCCAGGTACCCGATCCCCTGTGCCATGCTCGAGATGCCTAGCATGCGGCGCAGATCGGGGGACTTCTTCGCCATCAAGAGGAAGGCGACCGAGAGCATCGCGCCCTGCGCGGCGCCCGCGGCGACGGATCCCGACAGGAGCCACGCCCCGCCCGCGAGCCACCCCGCGAGTCCCGCGAGGTAGAGAAGCGCCAGGATGACGGCGGCCGCCGCCTCGCTTCTCACCCACGTCATGAAGCGGGGCGTCAGGAGCGACGCGGGAAGGCCCGAGAGCAGATAGACGAAGAGCCAGAAGCCCGTCTCCGAGGGCGCGAGCCCCTGCGCGTGCCAATAGGGCGGCATCCACGCCGCGGCCGTGTAGATCGTGAGCGACTGCAGGCCCATCACGCCCGTGAGCGCCCAGGCGAGCGGGTTGACGAGAAGCGCGCGGAAGCCGACGCCGCCGGGCGCGGCGCCGCCGAAGCGCCCCGAAGCCGCAGCGCTCCGAGAGGCAAAGAAGACGAACGCCGTCGCGACGGCCGCGGCCGCCGCCCAGAATCCCATCGGCGCGGCGAGCGCTCCGCCCCAGTCGAGAAGCGGCGCCGAGGTGAGCCCCCCGACCGCGCCCGAAACGCCGACCAGTCCCGTGTAGAGCCCCATCAGGCCCGCCGCCCGCGCGGGCCAGCCGGTTTTGAGCGACACGGGAAGGAGCACGTTCATCACCGCAATGCCCGCGCCCACGAGGAGCGTGCCCGCGAGGAGCACCCACCAGTCGGGAACGACGCGCAGAAGCGCGCCGAGGGTGAGCGCGGCGAGCGCCCCGACGAGCGCGCCGAGGAGCCCCAGACGCCCCACCGCCCAGGGCGCGGCGAAGGAGAAGACCCCGAAGGCCGCGACGGGAAGCGCCGTCAGAAAGCCGTAGGCGCTCCAACCGATTCCGAGGACGCTGCGGATTTCGTCCGACACCGGCCCCACGGCCGTCACGGGGCCGCGCATCACGAAGCTCGAAAAGAGAAGCGCCGCGAGAAGAAGTCCGCCCGCCGCCATGGAAGCGGCGGAGGCGGCGGCGGAGGAAGCGGTTTTGTCGGAGGGTTCGGTCATGACGGACGCGTGAAAAGGGAGACGGGTGTACTCCCGAATTCTAGGAGCTCGGGCGCTCGGAGAATTCCCTCGTGACGCCGCGATTTCGTCCTCACGCGAAAACACCAACGCCCATGTCCGTTGCAGTCGCGAACAACCTTGAACAATTGTTCACGAACCTTCCGTCAAAACGTGCGCTAATGTTTCAGTTAGAGGCGTCCCTGCGCTGCGCGTCCATTCGGGTGCGGGGCGGCTTCGGACGTTTTCCTCCCCAAACGCAAAGAAGACAAAAAGACACGAAGAAGGAACTTCTCATGACGAAGAACGCCACTCTCGCCGCGGTCGTCGTCGCCGCCGCTGCGGCCGCGCTCGCCGGGTGTGCGAACGACGGCACCTACTACCGCGCCGACACGTACACCGCCGGTCAAGTCAACCGCGTGCAGGAAGTCAACACCGTCGAGATCATCGCCGTCAACGCCGCGCGCGTCGCGGTGCCGAACAGCTCCAACCGCGACACCGCGCAGATTGCGGGTGCGGTCTTGGGCGCCATCGCGGGCGTCGCGATCGGCAACCACAACAACCACACGACACATGCGCGCGTGATGGGCGGCCTCGCCGGCGGCGCCTTGGGCGGCCTCGCGGGCTCCGCGGTGGGCGGAGACGACACCACCTACACCGACGGCGTGCAGATCATCTTCCGCAGCGCCGGCGGCAAGGTCCTGCAGACCTCGCAGGTGGGCCAGCCCTGCGAATACAAGACCGGCACGGCCATTCTCGTCGCGCCCACGCCGAGCGAGGCGCGCATCCAGCCGAACAATCCCTACGGGTGCCCGCGCCGCTGACGCGCTCCTCACGAGGCGAAAAAATGAACACGCTTTTGAAATCCACCGCCCTCACGGCGGCCGCGTCCGCCCTGCTCCTCACGGCGGGCTGCACGACGCCGCGCACCCAGACCTCGACCCTCCCGCCCGGGACGGTGAGCATGGATCCGTCGGTCTACCAAGCCAACCAACAGGCCGTGGACGCCGCCGCCCGCGCGATGCAGGACGAGGCGCGCGCCAAGGAGGCTGCGCGCCAGGCCGCTCGGGCCAAGGCCGCCGAAGCCAAGGCCCGCGCCCAGAAGGCCGCGTCGCAGCGCGCTGCGGTCGCCGCCAAGGCGAAGGCCGAGCGTCAGGCGAAGCTCGACGCCTATGAGGACCGCGTGCGCGAGCTCGAGCTCGAACTCAAGGAGCTCGACGTTCAGGCGCGCCGCGCCGAGGTCGAAGGAACGGTTTCGGACGCCAAGGCGCGCGCCGAACTCTCGCGCGACAAGGCGCAGTTGGAGCTCGAGCGCATGCGCACCGAGATCGAGGTCCTGAAGGCCCAGGGCGCAAAGTAGCCGCCCTCGGTCTTCGAAAAGAAGCCCGCCGTCCGGCAGTCCGGAGGGCGGGCTTTTTCATGACCGTGGGGGCCGCATCGACCGGCCGCTAGAACTCAAACCGGTAGAGGAAGTCGATCGCCTGATCGACCCCGGAGGCGGCCTCGAGGTAGAGGCGCGGCAGGAGCCGGTAGCGCAGCGTCAGGGTGGCGAGCGAATCGAAGATTCCGATGCCGTACTTCACCTGGAGACCGGGGAGCACGTACGCGGTCACCACCACCTTCTGCGCGTCGCCCGTGCCGGTGGTGTCCACGCCCAAGCCTCTGAGCCCCACGGCGTCACCCACTTCGGAGAGGATGCCGCCGCCCTGGCTCGTGCCGAGGCCGATCAGCATGCTCGTCATCATGGAGGCGCTGCTGCCCTCTTGGCTCCCCAGCCCCTCGCCGCGCAGCAGATAGCTGAGCGCCTGCTCCTCGGAGAGCTGCGGCGTCGAGAAGAGCTTCACTTCCGGCGCCTCGGCCGTCCCGGTGACGCGGATGCCGGCCGTGACGCCGTCGGCGGTGTTCTCGGGGTTCCTCACCGCTTCGATGCGCAGCCCCGGATTGTTCATCGGCCCCGAGAAGAGGATCTGTCCGGTCTGGATCACGAGGTCCTGCCCGTAGGCGCGGAAGCGCCCGGCCGGGATGGTGATCTGGCCGAGGAGCCCCATGCGGCCCTTCGCGGCGATGAGCTTCACCTCCCCGTTGAGGCGCGCCTTGAGGCCGTAGGCGGCGATGTGGACGTCGTCGCCCAACACCACGTCGAGGTTGCTCTCGACGGGCAGCGACTCCGTGCGCACCGAGAGGGGCTGGAGGTTCGCGTCGAGGAGCACCTGATCGGAGGAGACGCCGACGCTCGAGGCGGGAAGCTCCTTCACCTCGATCATCGACTTCGGGATCTCCACGCGCCCCGTGAGGCGGATGAGGTCGGGCCGCGCTTCGGCTTCGGCGTGTCCCTTGAGGTCGAGATTGATCATGGGCGGCATCGCCACATGCAGTCCCTCGGTGGAGACCGCCGCCTTCGCGGTCCACTTCGCGAGGCTCTCCCAGGCGGCCTCGCCCGAAAGCGCGACCCGCTCGGTCTTGGTCCGCACTTCGCCCGAGAGGGTCGAACTCCGCCCGTTGAAGTCCACGAAGATGCTCGAGGGCTCCATGTCGAGCGGAATGAAGTCCGCATTCACGACGACGTTCTCGATCCCGAGGCGCCCGTAGAGCTCGGGCGCCGCCAGGGTTCCGCCGAACTTCAGGTCCGCGTTCACCGCTCCTTCGGCGCGCTCGCCGCGCGAGAGATAGGGCTGCACGAAGGCCGGGGTGAGGCCGTCGATGCGCACCGAGCCCGCGAGCCTGCGGCGCCCTGCAAGGTCCGAGACCGAGAGCTCCCCTGCGCTCGAGCCGTTCCCCGCAGGCTGCACCTCCCAGGCGAGCGCCAGGCGCCCGGCCGACAGGATCCCGTGGGCGCGGAGCTTCTCCAAGGTCACGGGAAAGCGCACGCCCTGAAAGCGCGTCGAATAGGTGAGGCCGTCGCCGTTGAGGTTGAGCTGCGCGTGGGGAAGCGCGCTCTTCGCGAGGTCCCACCTCGCCGTGGCGTCGCCCGTGAGCGCCCCGGTGAGGCGGTCGCTCTTCTTTCTGAGATAGGGCTGCAGCACGGAAAGATCAAAGCGCGTGAGCTTCAGGGCCGCCTCGCCGGCGCGCCCGAAAAGCGCATCCTTCGCGAGACACGCCTCGGCGTCGGCGTGCTCCCAGCAGTGGGCGCCCACCTTGAACTGCTCCGTCTCGGGATTCCAGGCGAGCGCCGCGCTCGGGCGCGTCGTCCAGACGCCCGCCGGAGTCGTGATCAACCCGCTCGTCAACCGCCCCGACCAAGCGAGCGTGCGGCGCAGAAATTCGCCCGAAAAGGCGAGCGAACCCGAAACCGGAGAGCCCTCCACCGAGAGCTTCACGTCGTGCTTCGCCTCCGTGCCCTTCAGGGAGGCGGAGACCGCATCGAATTGAACGCCCGAGGCGGAGAGCCCCTTGAGCGAGAGCGAGGCGCTTCCCGCCACCATGCCGTCGGCGAGCGACGCGGCGATGAAGCGGAGCTTTTCGGTGAAGGGGGCGTTCAGCGCGGGGACGGGCAGAGCGGGCGCGCCCTTCCCGCCGGCGGCAGGCGGCGGGGGCGGCGGAGCACTCGACTTTCCCGGCTGCGGCCCTTCGCGGCCGTCCTTGAAGGGTGAGTTTCTGAGGTCCACGAGAAGCCGAAGGGCCTTCAGGGCGAAGAGGTTCTCCCAGGCGAGCTCGTCAGCCCGGAGGTTCGCGAGCGCGATTGGGTGCGCGAGACTGCCGGCCAACTTCACCGTGCCCGAAGCGCTTCCCTTGAGTCCCGGAATCGTGTTGAGGAGCCCCGGCGCATTCACGGCGAGGTCGAGCGTGACACCGCGCAGGTGCTCGACCTCCCCCTTGAGGTCGAGCGTGTTGCGCCCGAGGACGAAGGCAAGCTTGGGCACCTTCCACGAGACGCCGTCCTCGCCCGAAAGCGCGAGGTCGAGCTTCACGGGCGCCTGTTGGATGGTGCCGTCCACTTTGGCCGAGGCCTCGTCGATGCGGAAGGTCCCGTCGGTGCGTACGATGCCGCGGCCCGAAAGCGCCGCGGTGAGCTTCAGGGGGAGCTTGCTCACCCAACGGCCCACGTCCACGCGGTCGACTTCGAGCGCCGTGCGCCAGACGAAGTGCTCGCTCCAGTCCGCGCGCCCCTCGAGCTTCATCGAGCCCAAGGGGGTCGTGAGCAGGCACTTCTCAACCCCCGCGCCCCGGAAGTTCCCCGACGCCGCGGCGTCGAGCACGCCCTCGAGCACCTTGCGTCCGAGAACCGGCGCGGAGGGCTCGATCTCCGGGCGCCCGGCGAGCGTGAAGCGCCAGTCGGCCGGAGACCCGGAGAAATGGAGCGCGAGGCCGCGCACGCGCACCCGCGTCGGCCCCGCCGCCGCTCCCTGAGCCGCCCCCGATGCGCCGCTCTCCGCCGCGGCCGCAGGCAGCGCGGGGAATTTGAGGAGCGCAGACTCGATCGCCGCTTCAAAGGGAAGCGCCGCCGAGGAGGGATCGGCCGAAAGCGAGACCGTGAGGTCGGCAGCGCCGGCGAACTTGGCGGAAGCCGACATCCGCCCGCAGATCTCGCCCGAAGCCGTGAGGTCGAGCGTCGTTTCCGGCGCGTCGAACGTCACCCCCGCGAGCGCCCCCCAGGGAGCGGCGTCAAGCGCGGCATGGAGGTCGAGAGTGAACGGCCACTTTTCCTTCATGTCCACGACCGCCGTGAGCTTCACATCGCCCGCGGTGCTCTTGAGCGCAAGCGTGCGCAGATCAACGCGGCTGCCCTCGCCCAAGAGCGAGAGGTCGAGCGACTCCACGCCCAAGGGCGAGAGCCCGGGGAGGTCCTGCGTGCCCGGAATGCGCCAGAAAGCCCAGTGACGGAATTCGACCGCGGGGGCGTCCACCGCAAAGGGCAGCCGCACCTCGGGGAGCGCCGGAGAGAGGGGCTTCGAGAAGAATGCCTCGAGGCGCCGCGCAAAGGCGTCGGCGCGGGGCGCGGCGGCGGGCGCCTCCTCCGCGGTGCCCGATTCGCTCGATTCGCCCGGCTTTTGCGCGGACTGCTCCGGGGCCTCGCCGGAAGGCGCTTCGGGCAAAGCTTCGGCGGGCTTTTGCGCGCGGGCCGCCTCGCGTGCGACGTCCGTGCCGGGAAGCGGCGCGTCGGCCGCAAAGAATTCAGCGCTCCCGCCCAGGAAGGCGCTCTTCGTGAGCGTGAGCCGCGCGCCGTCAAAGCGCCCGCCGAGCGTCACCTCGCCCAACGTCGCGCGCAGCCCCGGCGCGCCGACCCAGCCGTCGCCCAAGGTGAGGCGGCCGAGCTCGAGGACGCCGCCCTCGAGCGACGCCGCGGCTTCGAGACCGCGGATGTAGCCCGAACAGTCGTCCACCTCGAGGCCGGTGCGCACGACCTCCAGAGCGTCCACCGACACCTTCCAGGGAAGATGGAGGTCAAGCGGACCCGGGGCGGCCGTCTCCTGCGGTCCGGCCGGCGGGAGCTCCGCCGTGTTGACCTGCAGCTCGGCGCCGATGAGCGCGACACGCTGCAGGTGGAGGTGCTTCTCGAAGAGCCGCCGCCAGTCGAGGGAGAGCTCGAGGGCTTCGGCCTCCGCCTTCACGCCCGGGGACTCCCAGGCGAGGCCCGAAATGCGGAGGTTTTCAAGGTTCCCTTCGACGGCGGCGACGGTGAGGCCCGGCACCCAGCGGTCCGCGGCGCGCCCGAGGGCGGCGAGGCCCGAGGGCGTGGCGACGAGCCACAGGGCGAGGCCGGCGAGAGAAATCAGCAGAAGAACGAACGCGGCGAAGACGCCGCAGAAGATGCGCGCGGGTCGGGTCATGATGCGTCAGAGTTCCGGACCGAGGCCGATGTAGAAGGCGAAGCCCGTGTGGTCGGGGTCACCCACGGGCCGGGCGACGTCGAGCTTAACGGGGCCGACGGGGGACTGCCAGCGGATGCCTACGCCCGCGCCCGTCTTGAAGGAGGTCGAGGTGAAGCGCTCGACCGCTTCGCCGGCGTCCACGAAGACCGCGGTCCACCAGCTGCCCTTCATGTTCCATTGGTATTCGAGGCTCGCGGTGAGGAGCCGCTCGGCGCCGCGCAGCTCCCCCGAGGCGTCTCTCGGCGAGATCGACTTGTAGTCGTAGCCGCGGATGCTGCGGTCGCCGCCCGCGAAGAAGCGCAGGTCCGGGGGCACGGCCTTGAAGTTCGTGCTCTGGATCCACCCGAAGGCGTAGCGGCCGATGAAGCGGTGCCGCGCCGCGGCCGTGCGGATGATCGCGCCCTGCGCGTAGAAGCTCCAGAAGTCGATGTCCGACCCCCATTCGGTGCGCGAGACGTCAAACGTGTAGCGCTGGGAGTCCCCCCAGGTCGGCATCGAGCCGCCGCGCGAGCGCGTGCGGTTGAAGGACACGCCCGGGTAGATCACCATCGTCGTCGCGTCGCTCTCACCCTGCGTGAAGCTGTCGAGCATCCAGCGCAGGTTCACCGCGCGCTGCCAGCCCGTCTCGAGGTTCCAGTAGCGCGAAGCGACGAGCGTTGTCTGCGAGGAGTCCGTGTCGTTGAGGCTCGTGCGCTTCCAACCGCCCTGCACGAGGTAGTACTGCTCCAAGGGGCTTGCCGGGCGCGGCATCTTGTAGCTGAAGTCGAATTCCTGCTCTTTGGCCGACACGTTCGTCGAGAGCGTGAGCGAGTGCCCGCGCCGGTTCACCCAGGGCTTGGTCCACTCGCCCTTGAAGCGCGGACCGACGTCGGTCGAATAACCTACGCCCGTCTCGACGATGTTGCCGCTCCGGGGCGTGACGCTCCCCACCATCGGGACCTCCATGTCGTCGTTGACCGCCCGGAAGTCGGGCGCGACCACGGCCGAATTGAACCAGCCCGTGTCGGCGAGGTTTTCGTTCAACTCCGCGAGGCTCTCCGACGCGTAGGGGTCGCCCGTGCGGAAGGGCACGAGGTTTTGGAGGATCCCCTCGTCGATCTGGGAGCCCGTGAAGCGCACCGGACCGAAGTGCCACCGGCGACCCGAATCGTATTCGAGCCGCCACCAGGCTTCATGCAGGCTTGTCGCAACCGCGAGCTCCGTCTTCGTGAAGCGCCCCTGGAAGTAGCCCTTCTTCATCGCGACGCTCTGCACGCGCTTTTTGAAGGCCTCGTATTCGCCGTGGTGAAGCACCCGCCCCTTTTCGGGAAGGTCCTTCAGAAGCGCACGGAAGTCCGGGTCCTCGGCCGCCTCGCCCTTGAGCACGAGGTCCGCTCCCGCGATCCGCACGGGCTCTCCCGGGTCAACGGTGAGGCTGAGAAGGCGCGGGCGCTTCGAGCCCGCCTCGGGCACGGGCCCCCAGGAGAAGGTGAGCTTCGGTTCGTAGTAGCCGAGGGCCTTGAGGCCGTCCCTCACGCCCGTACGCACGCCTGCGCGGTAGCGGCCGCGCACGGTGATCGAGTCGAGGCCGAGCGAGGCGAGCTGCGCCTCGACGTTCGAGCGCAGATCTCCTTCGAGTCCCTTGAGCTCGAGCGTGAAGTCCGCCGCGAGGGCGAACCCCGGCAGCACGCAGAGAAGAAGGAAAAGCGGCGAAAACGAGCGGGCGGACGGCACGGGAAGCGGATCCTGAAGGTCTGGCGGCCCGCGCGGGGCACTTCAATGGATGCCCTCCGATCCCTCCGAAGTCCTGTAGATCAGGCGTAAAGCAAGGGAGAGCGGGCAGCGCACGGGAGTTGGATGACTGCCGCCATTTTAGGGGGCGGCGGACCGCCGCCGCGCACCCCAGAAACAATTCGACGGTCTTTCGTCATGAATAACGAAGGGCCGTCGAACGCAGGGAATTCAACGCGGATTCAGGCCGCCGCCCGGGCTCAGGCCCGACGGGCGGCGGGCGCGGCGGCAGCGGGTTTCACTGTGGATTTTGCAGCGGGCTTCGCGGGAGCCTTCGTCGGCGCCTTCACCGGAGCGGCGGGCGCGGCCTTCACTTCAACCTTGGGCGCGGCCTTCGGCGCGGGCTTGGCAGCAGGCTTTTCAGCAGCCTTCTGAGCCGCCTTCGGGGCCGGCTTCTCAGCCGTCTTCGGAGCCTTTGCGGACTTCTCGGCCTTCAACGCCTTCTTGGGCGCCTCGGCCTTCTGCTCGGCCGCATACTTCTCGGCGATGAGCTTCATCCCGGTCTCAACAAGTGCCGCCAGAGCGGCCTCGGGCTTGAGCCCGGTTTCTCCAAGCGCATCCGTCAGAGCGGCGAGCGTCTTCTTGTCGAGCTTCACCTCGGCCTTGATCTTGATGGTCGGCATGACTCCTTTCTCCTTCATTTGCGCCCTGTGGCGCGGAGCGCCGCCGGACGCGCGGCGCCGGAACGTTTTTCCTTCCGAAACGCCGAAGAGCCGGCTTCCGCACGGGACAAAAGCCGGCATGCATGGAGTCAATGTATCACGCCGCGCCCGAACCGATTCCGGTTCCTTCCAGTGGTAGAGGTCACCGCAGCGAACGGCCTCCTCGAGGAATTTGCGCATCACATGAGAGAGCATCACGGAACGCTCGCAGGCAAGGGTGTCGAGCGCCGTCTTGAGCTCGTTGGGCACCCGGCAGCTCACGACGCAGCTCTTGTTCTTCGCACGCATCGGCCTGCCCAATGCGCCGATTTTTCGGGAAACAAACAGTGATCACTCTCCGGCCTGAAGGCCGGAGCTTCTTGATTCGCTGAGCCTCGCGGC
>CAJKCQ010000029.1 GCA_905198475.1 uncultured Sutterella sp.
CCGCGAGGCTCAGCGAATCAAGAAGCTCCGGCCTTCAGGCCGGAGAGTGATCACCGCCACGCGGACGATGGTCGGGTGCTCTTCGAGGAGCGCCGCGACGGCGTTCGGGATCGGACGCAGGATCGCCGCGTCGAGGCTTCCCGTGCGCTCGCAGCTCTCGATCGTGTCCCAGAGCGCGACGCCTCGCGCTTCGAGCGCTTCGAGCCTTTCGCCGTAGGCCGCACCCGCATCGAACCCGAAGACCGCGCCCATCACTGGCCAGAAGCGGTTGCGCGGATGGGCGTAGTAGGCCTGCGCGGCGATCGAGGCCGCGCTCGGCATGCTCCCGAGAATGAGGATCCTCGGCGCCTCGCCCACGACGGGCGGGAAGCCCCGGAGGCGGGCGGAAGAGCTGGCGTCGCAATGGGCGGGCATGGCTTGAAGGTCTCCCCTCAGAGCTACGGAAATCAGTGCAGGTGAAGAGCGCTCCCGGAGAAGCCTCCTCGTCGTGGAGAAAGCTTCAGGGAGCGCCGAGCGTTCTGAATTCGGTGTTCAGGGAGTTCCGGACGGAGCACAGGGAGCGGGCGAACCGTCTACTTGGAGAGCATGTCCGTCCCGATGTCACACACGCCGCCGATGCACCAACCCATGCCCTTCAACACCGCAGCGAGCAGCATCAGGAAGAGGACGAAGAGAATGAGCCGTCCCCACGCCCGGGGCTCGCGCCCTCCATGGTTCGAAGCATTGGTGTTCGTCATCACGCCTCCCTTGCCGGAATCGATCCACAATCGTAAGACTTCAATCAAATGACATCCCAGTCTGCACCCTTGTTTTAACACAAACGGCGCGGATGTGACAATTTTTTCAGGTCGCTCCGGCTCCGGAAGATCCCTAGCCGCACCATTTTCGTACGTCTTTTCGATCTATCATCCCGCCGACCCCATTTCTCCGCCGCGGCCCGGCCGCACCACGTCGCCCCCCACACACACTTCTCATGAAGAAAGCCTTTCTGGAGCTTCACCTCTCCGTCCTCCTCGCCGGTTGGACGGGCATCTTCGGCAAGCTTCTCTCGCTCTCCCCCGGCCTCATCGTCTTTTGGCGCATCGTGATCGCGAGCGCGCTTCTCTGGGGGTGGATCGCCTGGCGGCGCACGGCCGAGGCGGTCTCGCGCCGCGACAAGATCGGGATCATGCTCGTGGGCGCGCTCCTCATGCTGCAGTGGACGCTCTTCTACGCGTCGATCAAGGCCTCGAACGTCTCGATCGCGATCGTCGCCTTCTCCTCGATGGGGTTCTTCACGGCGCTCGTGGAACCCCTCCTCACCCGCACGCGCGTAAGCCTCAAGGAGATCGCCTTCTCGGTGATCACACTCGTCGGCATCTCCTTCATCTTTCACTTCGACACGCAGTACCGCACGGGCATTCTCCTCGGCATCACCTCGGCCGCGGCCGCCGCCGTCCTCGCGGTCTTCTTCAGGAAGTACAAGGCGAAGTACCGCGCGCAGACCGTGATGAGCTGGCAGCTCCTCGGGGGCTTCGCCGGCGCGCTCCTGCTGCTGCCGGCCTACCGAATGCTCACGCCCGCGGAGCCCTTCTTCCCCGTCGGCGTCGACATCCTCTACCTCCTCATCTTCGCCTCCTTCTGCACGATCGGCATGTACCTGCTGCAGATCCAGGCGCTCGAGCGGATCTCGGCCTTCACGGTGAACCTCACCTACAACCTCGAGCCCGTCTACTCGATCATCCTCGCGATGATCATCTTCCACGAGGCGCGCGACCTTGGGCCCTCGTTCTACTTCGGGATCAGCTGCATCGGCGCCTCGGTGCTGCTGCAGACCTGGTCGGTGATGCGCATCCAGAGGAAGGTCGCCCGGGCCGAACGGGAGCGCGCGGCGCTTCCCGCGGCGGAGCGCCCCGAGACGCCCCGCGAGATGAAGCTCTAGGCCGGCGCTGCCGGAACCGGCCGGCCGGGCGGCCGGAGCGCGGCTCAATCGCCGCCGTGGCTGCGGTTCCAGTCGCGGATGAAGCGCCGCGCGGCGCCGCAGGCGTAGCCCAACTGATAGAACTTGTCGCCCATCGAGCTGATGATCGCCTCGACGTCCACGGGCGGGAGCTTCTCGAGGATGTAGCCCTGGAGTTCGTCGCGCAGCACGTCTTCGGGCGGGCGGTTGCGCATTTCGGAGACGGCGCGCAGCGTGCGCATCGCTTCCGGGGAGAGCCCGTGGAAGATCCGCGAGAGCGCCTCCTCGCGTAGCCGCTCCTCAATGGCGGCGCGCGCCCTGTCTTCGATTTCGTTCGCCATCAGCCGAACTCCTCCGCTCCGGGCGCCCCCGCGAAAAGGTTCGCCCATTCGCCCGCGAAGATCACGGCGGGCTCGGTCTCGGCGGCCGACGCCGGGGGATAGCCCGCGTCGAGCGCCTTCTCGAGGAGCTTCATCCCCTCCCGCGCAAAGATCCGCCCGGCCTCGGCGATGATCTGCTCGTCGCCGACGGGAAGCTCGAGCGAAAGCTTCGTGCCGAAGACCCGCAGGAGCTCGTTGGCGAGCCCCTCGGGGTGCCAATCCTCGATCACCTCAAAGTGGCGGCTTTTGCCCGCGAAGGTGGCGCCAAGCCACAGGGCGAGCTTTTCGTTCGCGGCGTCGAGCTCCTCGGCGCTCATCTCGCCCGCGCGACGGAGCGCCAAGCGCTTGGCGAGGTTGCGCATCGCCTGACGGAAGATCCCGTCCACGATGTCGATGGCGCCAAGGCTCGGCTTCTGCTCGGCCGAGCTCGAATGGTCGTGGCAGCCGCCGGAGCCGCACCGGGGCCCGCAGGAGCCGCACCTCATCGCGCCGCCTCCTGGGCTTTCGACGAGTCGCCCAGGGCGTCGCCCGAGAAGCGCGCCGCCCAGACGGCGGCGAGCCGCTCGATGCGCACGCGCAGCACTTGGTCGGTGAGCTTTGCGCCGTCGGCGGCCGCGGCCTTCACCATCGCGTAGATCTCGCGCAGGAAGACGCGCGCGGCGTGCACCATGAGCGCACGCGGATTCTTCGGGTCCGCGCCTTCGGGAAGGTTGCGGAAGAGCGCCGGGAGGTTGCGCTCCATTTCGGCGACGAGCTCGGGGCCGGGTTCGGGAGCATCCTCCGCGGGGGCGAGGCGGATGCGCTCGTGCTCGCCCA
Organism: uncultured Sutterella sp.; assembly: GCA_905198475.1. Taxonomy (GTDB): domain Bacteria; phylum Pseudomonadota; class Gammaproteobacteria; order Burkholderiales; family Burkholderiaceae_F; genus Sutterella. Next base: position 3,136 of record CAJKCQ010000029.1, read on the forward strand.
TCAGGATCTGCGCGAGCTGGCGCACCGTGGCGTCGTCGCGCTCGCCCGCTTCGTCGGGCTTGAGCTTTCCGGCGCGCACCTCGAGCACGTTGCGGATCACGCCGGTGACGATGCCGGCGAGGAAGTCCTGAAAGTCGCGGGCCGTCAGGACGGCCTTCTCGCCTTGAAGGGCGGCGCGGGCCGCGTCGGCGAGCGTGGGCTCGACGGGAGTCTCAGCTTTGTCGATCATTTGTCTTCTCCAATCCTCAGTGCGCCTTCACGCCGAGAATCCGCTCGGCCCAGTTGATCATCCAGAGGTGCGTCGCGTCCGAGGCGAGGAATTCGTGCATCTCAGCCCCGTCCATCGCCCCGCCGCGCAGTTCGAGCCAGGCGTCGGCGCGCACGAGAAGCTCCTCGAAGAACATGTTGACGGCGAGAGCCACGACGCCCGCGTCGTCCTCGAAGATGCCCCGGTCCTCGGGGCTCATCGTGTTGATGCGCTTCTCCACATAGGGGTGCAGGCGCTTCGCAGCCGAAGCCGTGCTGAAGCCCTTGGGCAGATCGACGATGCCGCTCGCGTCCTCAAAGAGGGCGGCCATGCCGAAGACGATCGTCGAGACCTCCTCTTCGGAGGCGTTCGACTGCGGGCGGTAGATCGCATGCAGAAAGTCGGAGGCCGCGCAGGCAAAGAGTTCGGCGGCGGCGGCCGGGTCGGCGAGGCTCGGGCGCAGCGCAAGGGCGCCGCAATGGGAGGAGGCGTCTTCGGTCATGGATTCGAAACGGAGTCTCTCTGGGGAAAAAAAGGCATGCACGGCCGGCCTGGCGCCGTCGGAGCGCAAACCCCGGCGGGCGCGGCGGCGCGCATCAGCCGATTATAGGGACGCCCACCGCCCCCGCCGAACCGCCGCGGGAGAGGACTCGGTCCCGGGATCCGGCGGTCCGCCGGAGAGAGAGCGGGCGGGAGCGGCTTTGGAGGACAAAAAATCCCGCAGCCTCTTCACGGCGCCTCGAGAAGGAGGGGGCGGGAGGCGCTTCCCTTGAAGGGAGTGTGCCGAATGCTGCGGAACCGAAGAGAGCGGCGGCGCCGGAGGGAAGCCGCCGGCCGCCCCGGCGAGCGCATCACTTCGTCATAGGAGGCTCAGTCAGACGGAGGGGCTCGGGCGCAGGTGCGGACGGGAAATTCCGCCGCTCATGTCAATTCTAGTCCTGCCGCGTCAGAAATTTCCGGATAATCAATTATTTCCACACTCATCGTTAACCCTCGGACGACGCGTCTTCTGCGCTCCCATGCGGCGCGTCAGCCGCGCGCCTCCGCCTCAACGGCGGCGAGGATTTCGCCCATCGACTCGAAGCGCCTGACGGCGGCGCGGTCGAGCGCTTCGCGCGCGGTCTCGGAGTGCCGCTCGGTGACCACGACCGAGTCGATCCCGACGCGGCGCGCCCCCTCGATCCCGGGGAGCGCGTCCTCAATCATCAGGCACTCGGCGGGCGAGGCGCCGAAGTGTTCAAGGATCTTCATGAAGCACTCCGGATCGGGCTTCACGTGCGCGACGTCGTCGCGCGTCACGATGAGCTCGAAATAATCGTCGAGCGGCGCCTCCGCGCGCATCAGAAGGTTGTCGCGCACGTAGGTCTCGATGTTGCGCCGGCGCGTGGTGGTCGCAACGGCGAGCGTCTTTCCCGCGGCCTTCAGGGCCTTCACCACGGCGGCGGCGCCGGGCTGGTACCTGACGCGCGTGCGGAGGAACTCCTGCGCGAGCTCGTAGCGCTGATGGTGGATCTCCTCGGGCGTGCCGGGGAATCCGAAGGCGGCCTTCATGTCGGCCATGTACTTGAGGTACGCGTCCGACCCTTCGCCGTACCGCTTCATCGCGTTCATGCGCAGGTGCCCGGCCTCGTCTTCTGTGAGTTCGACGCGCCCGTCCGTGAGGCGGCGCGTGAGCTCCTGGTCCACCTGGCTCCAGACGCCCAAAGAATCGATGAGCGTGCCGTCGAGGTCGAAGATGATGATGCGGCGGTCGAGAAACATGGATGTCCTTGGTCCTTGGCGTGAAGTGTTGGGTTGGGTTGGGTTGGGTTGAGTTGAGTTGAGTTGAAGTTAGTCTCCGGCGGCCGGGCGCCCCGCGGCGAAGTGCGCGGCATTGGCGCCCGCGATGCGTCCGAAGACGAAGGCGTCGAGGAGGCCGTTGCCGCCCAGGCGGAACTTGCCGTGCACGCCGCCCGTGGTTTCACCCGCGGCGAAAAGCCCCGGAATCACGCCGCCCGCGGCGGCGGCGCGCTTCACCTCAGCTTCAGGCGTGATCGCGACGCCGCCGCAGGTGTAGTGGATTTCAAAGCGCTCGCGGCCGAAATAGTACGGGGGATCGGAGAGTCCCTGCAGGAAGCGCGTGCGCCCGAAGTCCGGGTCGCTCTTCTTCCGCCAGGCTTCGTTGTAGCGGCGCACCGACTCCTCGAGGACGGACTTGGGGACGCTCATGCGGTGCGCGAGCTCGTCCAACGTCGCGGCGCTCGAGACGAGCCCCTGCTGCACCTTCGCCGCAAAGTTCGCCCCCTTGTGGCTGCTGCTGTCGGTAACCACCCAGAATTCGCCGCTCCCGGTCTGCGCGAGGTCGGCGAAGACCTCGTCCCAGGCGGCGGTTTCGTCCGTGAAGCGCAGGCCGTCGTTCGTGAGGAAGATCTCCGCGCCGGGGTAGTCGAGCACGCGCCCGCCCCAAAAGGGAATCGCGAGGACGTGCTCCATGCCGGCCAATGCCGCGCCTGCCTGCTCGGCCATGCGCACCGCATCGCCCGTGGCCGGATCCTCCTTGAGGTGGCCCGGGCTGTAGGTCGTGTCGAGCTCGCGCGGAATCGCGGGCGCCCAGCGCGCGCGCATCGCGAGGTTCGCCCCGAACCCGCCCGCGGCGAGCACCACGGAGCGCGCGAAGACCACGTGCGGAGCGAGAGCGGCATCCCACACGCCCACGCCCGTGAGCTCCCCGCGGGCATTGAAGAGCAGGCGCTCGGCACGCGTGCGGTAGCGCACGACCGCACCCAAAGCGCGGGCGCGCGCCATGAGCTTCCAGCCGTACTCCATGCCGCTGCGTGCCCAGATCGTGCGGTGCGCGCGCGGATAGACGCCCGTGTAGGCCTCGTAGAGCTTGGGGTCGAATTCAAGCCCCATGCCCTTCAGCCACCCGAAGACGGCGCCGCTTTCGTTCACCATGCGCAAGACGAGGTCCGGGTCGGCGGCCATCCCGCCGCCTTCGAAGGTGTCGCGGAAGAACTGCTCGGCGGAATCCCTTCGGCCCGCCCGCGCCTGTCCCTCGGAGTCGAGGGCGTTGAGCATTCCCGAGGAGACGATCATGTGCCCGCCCGCGAGGGCCTGCTTTTCAAGCACGAGGACGCGCTTCGCGCCGGCCTCCTTCGCCGCCACGGCGGCGGCGAGCCCCGCCGCGCCCGCACCCACGACGAGGACGTCCCAGACTTCGTCGGGGGGAACGCCCCCCTCGCTCGAAACGGCATCCGCCGCGGCGCGGGAGGCCTGCGGGAGGGCCGCCAGGGAAAGGAGCGCGAGCGAGGCGCCCGCGATGCTTCTCCTCGAAATCATCGGGCAGCCCCCGTGCCGGCGAGGAGCCCCGCAACTTCGAGCGCCTTCGCCATCGCGACGGCCGAACGGACTCCGAGCTTCTTCGCGGCGTTCCCGCGGTGAAGCTTCACGGTGGCGAGCGAAATCGAGAGACGGTCGGCGATCTGCTTGTTGAGGAGCCCCTCGGCGACAAGGCGCGCCACCTCGAGCTCGCGCTCGGTGAGGCTCGCGGCCTTCTGCGCGAGGTCGCTCTGACCCGCGTCGGCCGCGAGGTCTTCGAAGCTCTTCTTGATCGCGCGCTCGACGGCGGCAATGAGCTGCTCGGGCGCCGCGGGCTTCACGAGGAAGTCCATCGCGCCGCGGTGCACGGCCTGCATCGCCATCGGGATGTCGCCGTGGGCCGAGAGGAAGATGATCGGCAGGAGACTGCCGCGCTCCACGAGCTCCTGCTGCAGCTCCATGCCGGTCATGCCGGGCATGCGATGGTCGAGCACGAGGCACCCCGGGCGCCTCGGATCGTCGAGCTCGAGAAGCGACGCCGCGCTCTGGTAGGCCATCACCTCGAAGCCCGCCATGCGCAGCAGAAAGGCGAGGCTCTTCAACTGTTCCGCGTCGTCGTCGACGAGGCGCACAAGCGCCGTTTCCGTGCCGTTCGTCATCAGATCTCCTTGGTCCGGTCCGGGGACGGCGCCGAAGCGTCCGCCCCGCCGTCCGCATTCTTCTTGTCGTTTTCCTCTTCGTCGGGGAGCGCCTCGATCGTCACCTCGGCGCAGATCCCCCGGGTGGGCAGCTGAAGGAAGCGCAGCGCCCCGCCGTGGCGGTCGGCAATGCCGCGGCAGATCGAGAGCCCGATGCCGAGTCCCTCCTGCTTCACCGAGTCGCCGTACCCCGTAAGGCGCGCGAATCCCTCGGGCGAGAGCTTCGGGCCGTTGTCCGTCACGTGGAGCACGAAGTTCCCGTCCTCGCGGTTCAGCGACACGCTCACGAACCCGTCGCGCTCTCCGGCGGCCGCGTGCCCCGCGTTGCGGATGAGGTTGAGGACGAGGAGCTCGAGCTCGAGCTGATCGCCCAAGACCATCGCGGGCCGGTCGTCGGCCGGGTCGGCCGCGAGATATTCGCCCGGAGCCGTGAGGATCGGCACGCGGCGCGCGTCGTGGCGCTCGACGATCAGCACAGCGCGGCGGATCACCGCCGTCCAGTCGCAGGGCTTCAGGGGTTCGGTGCTCCGCTTGGCGTAGCCGCGCACGCGGTTCACGATCGAGGTGATGCGGGCGGTCTCCTCGGCCATCGCCTCGAGCGCCCCTTCGGCCATCGCGCGGTCCGCGTCCGAGGTCGGGCGCCTCGCGTTCCAGAGCTTCAGGCCGCCGATGTAGTTGGAGAGCGAGGAGAGGGGCTGCTTCAGTTCATGCGCGAACATCGAGCTCATCTGCGAGAGGAGTCCGACGCGCTCAATGGCGGAGAGGCGCTCGCGCGAAACCCTCGCCTCCTCCTCCATCCGGGTCTTTTCGGCGAGCGCCGCCTCGAGGTCCTTGGTGCGTACGCGCACGAGGTGCCGCGAACGGAGCGCATGGAAGACGACGAACGCGAAGAGCGCGGCGAGCGCGAGGAAGAGTTCGGCGTGGCGCTTCACGAACCCCTTCACGGTCTGCTCGTCGAGGTACGCATAGAACCCGTAGTGGAGCGCCTGCATGAGGCCCCGCACCTCGGAGAGGTCCACACGGGTGCCCCAGCGCCAGCCGTCGCGCTCGGGCATGCTGAAGGCGACGGCGGCGACGCGGCGCACGGCGTCGCTCTGCGCCGTCGTGAGGTAGCCGATCGTCCAGTCGGGAAGCACCGGCGTGCTCGAACGGCAGGGTCCCGCGCCCCCGGGGAGCACCGCCGCCGGCCGGAAGACCGTCGGGTCGATGAAGCCCTCGCGCTCCATGCGCTCGAGCGTGCAGAGCGAAACGAGGCCCGCGTCGGCGTCGCCCGAGAGCACCGCGTTGAAGACGTCGGGCACGTCGTGCGGGCGCCATTCGCCCGCGGCGAAGTAGTTTTCCGGATCGAGCCCCTCTTTGATGAGGCGCCCCATGAGCCACTGCCAGGGACCGAAGGAGACGGTGCTCTCCACCGCCACGCGCGCGCCCTTGAGGCTCGCAAGGCTCCCGAGCTCCCGGCGCTTCGCATCCACGATGAGAAGTCCTCCCGCGGCGGCCGCCGCCCGGCCGCCCGTGAGCGTGCGTTCGCGCACGGCGAGCGGCACCGCGCCCAGTTCGTCCATGAGCGAGACCATCGTGCCGGAGGTCGCGAGCACGAAGGGAATCTTCTCGGCCTTCACGCTCTGGGCAAACTCGCGCGAAGGAATGCGCCGCACGAGCACGCGCCGCTCGGGCGAGGCGATTCGGAGCGCCTCCACGAGGGGCATCATCGTGCGCAGATACGTTTCATTCGTCCCCGTCTCCTCGATCGCGAAGACGAAGTCGCCCGGGTGCGCTGGGACCGTCTTCTCGTCGATCACGAGCTCGTTGGCGAGCACGTCCTCCTGGTACTGCATCGAGCGCACGTCGGCGAGATTGAAGCTCGCGGCCGAAACGCCGTCAGCGGCGGATGGCTCCGCGGCAAAGAGCGGCGCGCCCGCCGCGCCGACGAGGAGCGCGAGGACGAACGCACCGAGGGGACGGCCGAGCGTCTTCAGGAACGGGGATGCGGTGCGGAGAGGCATGAAGGACTGTACGAGTAGCAGCAAAGTCTCGCAATTGCCGGGAAAGCTTAGCAGAGCGCCGCGGCCGCTATGACGCGAGCGATGCGGCGGGGCTTCAATCCGAGTCCAGACGGCGACCTTGATGAACGGAAACCGTCCCTTCTCATTTTGCAATGCACAACAAGCCGCCCTTCCTGAAGAACGCGTCTGGTCCGTCTCTGCAAAACTCTTAAAAGTGAGTACTTGCTCACAATTCAAACAAGTTTAGATGGCGACATTGTCTACAACATCCGCCCATCCTCGGACAAATCCTATAACCGTCTGAATTTCCTAGTGCCGCTATGGTTTTCCAACCCCGTTCCAGGTGCTTCAACTTTTGCGCTTAACAAATTCCCTGTTGTTGCTTGACATTGCCATTAGAATGCGAATTATTTTCATTAACCAAAGATGGCGTCCCGCCTCAACCCTCACCCAACATCGGAGTTCGAAATGGTTCGTCTTAATTCAAGTAAGGCTCTATCATTCCCCCACCAACACCTCAGGAAGCATACACTGGCCATAGCTGTCATTAGTCTTTTCGCCGGCGTGAATTCTGCCGCCGCAGCCGACGACTCACAACACCAGAGCTACTTGGAAGCCGGCCCCATCGTCGTGACGGCCACCCGCACGGCTCAGCCGCTCTCGCAGGCCGCAAGCTCGCTCAGTGTGCTCACGGAGCGGGACATTCAGGAAGACCAACCCGTCACGCTCCCCGAGCTTCTTCTCGACATTCCCAACGTAGACGTTCTCGACTTCAATACGATCGCACCGCGCATCTCCATCCGCGGTTCGAACTCCTCCCAGATCACCTACTTGATCGACGGGATGCGTCAGGATGATCAAACGCTCGGCGGCAACCGTCCGAGCGGCATCTTCATTGACCCGGAAATCCTCAAACAGATTGAAGTCAAGCATGGCGGCGGCAGTGCGCTCTACGGCAATGGCGGCATCGGCGGCACTCTGGCGGTCACCACGATGAACGCCCAGGACTTCCTCGAAGGCACCGGCAAAAACTTCGGCGCCAAGGTGAAGGCGGGCTACACCTCAGATAACCTTGAATGGCAGAAGAGCGCCTACGCCTTCGGCCGCTCCGACCGTTGGGACATGGTCTTCGGCGTTTCTCGCCGCGATTCTGGAGCCTCCACCAATTCGCAGACCGGCAAGCGTAGCAAGGCCGACATCGATGCTTACAGCACCGCGGCATTCGGCAAGGCCTCCTTCATGCCGAACGAGGCCAACGTGCTGAGCCTTTCCTATAACTTCGACCGAGCCAACTCCGAGAGCCACACGTCCTACCGCTACGAGCAGCACCGCCTCACCGGCAAGTGGGAGTTCGAGCAGGGCGACTTCTGGAACCTCACCGCCGCGGTTCAGTACGCTCATTCGAAATTCCACTATCTCGACCCTGACCCATGGCAGGGCACGAACATGAAGGACAAGTTCGATTCCGTGAGCGGGAACGTCCAGAACACTTCCTACTTCAATGGCTTGGGCCGTCACGCCGTGACCTACGGCTTCGACTTCTCGAAGACCTCTCAAAGCGGAACCGTTCAGAATCTCCCGACGGGCGCGTGGAATGACGACACGACCCGTCCGGATGCAGACGGCTTTGACGGCGGCTTCTTCATCGAAGACGAGTACAAGATCAACGGACTCTTCACCGTGGTTCCCGTCGTCCGCTTCAACTACTTCAAGCGCGAGTCGAACACCGGATTCCCGTCGCTGTCCGATTCGAAGGTGACGCCGGGCATCACCCTCAAGATGACGCCGCATGAATCCCTGCTTGTCTGGGGCTCCGTGCACACGGGTTATCGTCCCCCGATGCTCGATGAAATGTATTTCTACAGCACCGACTATTCGCAGAACATTGAAGTCATCAACAACCCGAACCTGAAGCCCGAAAAGTCGACAAACTACGAAGTCGGCATGAGCGGCGTCTTCGGCGGCCTCCTCGCCGAAAACGATCATCTGACTTGGCGTGTGGCGCTCTTCTACGACGATGTGAGGGACTACATCTCGGTCCAGGACAACTTCATGGAATGGTGGCAGGGTGGAATGACGGGCCCGATCAAGTATCAGACCGTCAACTACGGCCACGTCGTCAACAAGGGCGTGGAGTTGTCGGGCACCTATGAGGTTGCCGGTTTCAAGGCCGCGGCTTCCTATGGCTACCTCCATTCCGAAAACAAGGAAACGGGCGAAAAACTCGGCGGCGTCACGCCGCAGAGCGCCAATCTGAGGCTGAGCTACAAAATCGCCGCCGTCGAACTTGAACCCTGGTACCGCATTCATTGGGCCAAAGGCGGGGATACCGTCCCTTATCCCTCCTATGCACCCGTGCACCTTGACGACTACACGCTGCACTCCATCGGCGTGACCTGGACGCCGAAGATCCCGAACTTCTTCAACATCCAGGCGGGGCTGGCCCTCACCAACCTGACGAACGAGAAATATCTGGCTCTCTACGGCATGCGTAACAACAATTCCGGCTACGCCCGAGGGTTCCGGGCCTGGCTTTCCGCCCAGTTCTAAGTCCTCCTTGGCCCACCCCGAAGGCGGCCTCCCTTGGCCGCCTTCGGTCTCTCCACCTTCTCCTCGGCATGCCCCACAACTCCGGCCCGAGCGGCCTGCGCCGTCTGCTCACGCAGTACCTCTTCTCCCGCGACCGCTGGCGGTTGTGGGCGCTCTTCGCGGTCGTCCTCGCCGCGTACGCCTTAAACATCAAGCTCGCCGTCCTTTACAACGATTGGAACGGGCGCTTCTTCGACGCTCTCCAGGCCGTCAACCGCGAGGCGATCTTCCGCGAGCTCTTCTACTTCATCGGCCTCGCGGCCGTGATCATCGTGCTCCTCGTCTGGGCGGGCTACGTGAAGGACCGTCTGGCGCTCGCACTCCGGCGCGACCTCACGCAGATCTTCTTCAGTCGCTGGCTCTCTCCGGGGAGCGCGCACTACCTGCTGCGCGAGAGCGGGCATGAACCCGACAACCCCGATCAGCGCGTGACCGAGGACGTGCGGCAGCTCGTCAATCTCTCCGTGAACCTCTCGGTGAGCTTCTACGACGCGATGCTCACGATCGGGAGCTTCTCGGTGATCCTCTGGCAGCTCTCGGGCTCGGCCGAGGTCTTCGGCGTCACGATCCCGGGCTACATGTTCTGGGTCTGCATCCTCTACACGCTCTTCGCCACGTGGGTGACGCACCTCATCGGGCGGAAGCTCAAGGGCCTCAACATCAACGCCCAACACATGGAGGCGAACCTCCGCGCGGCCCTGATGGAGAAGCGCCGTCACGCCGACGCAATCGCGGGTGCGGGAGCCGAAGCGGTCGAGGAGGCGAGTCTCGTCGAACGCTTCCGACAGCTCCTCTCGGTCCTCATCGCCCTCGTGAAGCGAAAGCGCGACCTCGACCTCTTCACGGTCGGCGTCGGCCAGTTCACCCACCTCGCGCCCATCTTCTTCGCGCTCCCGAGCTTCTTCGCGGGCGTAATCCAACTGGGCGGCCTCATGCAGATCCGCGGAGCCTTCAACGACGTCGCGCGCTCGCTCTCCTGGATCATCATGTCCTACGACGACCTCGCGGCGCTGGCGGCCGCCTACGAACGACTCAGGCGCCTCGAAGAGGGGCTCGCGCAGGCGGACCGCGAGCGCGAAGCCATCGCCTCGCGCCGGCGCGAAGCGCCCGAACCCGGGCTCTCGGCAGCACTCGAAGTTCTTGTTCCGATGGGCGGCGCCGTGAACCGCGTCCCGGCGAAGTTCGACCTGCTGCCGGGGACCTTCACGATCGTCTCGGGGCCCTCCGGCGTCGGCAAGTCCACGCTCCTCAAGGTCCTCTCGGGCTTTTCGGGGAGCTACGAAGGCGACGTCGCCGAACGCGGCTCGATCTTCTGGATGCCGCAGCAGCCCTATCTCCCGAAGGGTGAGCTCCTTGCGGCCCTCGCCTACCCGAAGGACGCCGGGACGCTCCCGGACTCGAAGGCCCGGGAGCTTCTCTGCGCCGCGCACCTCGAACACCTCGCGGCGAAGCTCCACGACTCGGGCGACTGGCAGCAGCTCCTATCAGGGGGCGAGCAGCAGCGGCTCTCGCTCCTGCGCGCCATCGTGACCGCTCCGGACGTGCTCCTTCTCGACGAAATGACGAGCGGGCTCGATCCCGCGAACGCCCGCTGGATGATCAAACTATTGAAGACGCGGCTGCCGCGGACGGCGATCCTCCTCGTCACCCATCAACAATCCCTTTGGCCGCTTGCGGACCAAGTCATCCACCTCCACCAAGGACCAGAACATGGGCAATCCCTTCATCCCGCTCCCCCGGTGTGAAAACATCATCATCGTCGGCGACTCCGCCACCGAATACCTCGGCGCGCTCCGGATCTACGGCCGAGGCCTCATCGGCGGGGAGGTCCCCTCGATGGAGCTTCTGCACCCGATGGAGAAGCACCTCGAGTGCGTCGCGTGTTTTCTCAACGACCCGTCGCAGGTGCTCATGCCGGCGGTGCGGCGCATGAAGGCCGACTGCGTCGTGCTCGAAGAAAACGACACGCCGGACTTCAACCCGGCGGTTGCGCGCGAGGTCTTGGAGAAGGAAGGCGTTTCGGTCAAGATCGTCGACGTGCGCGGCACGCCCGAAGAGGTGCTCCGGCGCGCCGGGCGGCTCTTCGGCGAGGAGAAGCAGGCCGAGCGCGTGATCCGGGAGCGCACGGAGCGCCTCGCCGCCCTCGAAGAGGTCGTCAGGACCATCCGCCGCGGCCAGAAGGCGGTGATCCTCCTCGCGATCCGCAGCCCCATCCGGCACGAGAGCTACGTCTTCCGGGTTTCGGAGCGCGGCGCGCTTTCGGCGCTCCTCACAGAGACGTTCGGCGTCGAGAACCTCAACGTCCGCCCTGACGCCGAGGAGCGCATTCCCGGCATCCAGGATCTCGACGACCTCTCGGACCTCTTCGCGAAGAACCCCGACCTCATCGTCTGCACGGGCGACGCCGCGGCCTGCGGACAACAGATCGCCCGCTTCCTCAAGGCGCATCCGAGGTTCGCCGCCGTGCCGGCCGTATCGAAGGGCCGCATCTACGGCGCGCCCTACTACTGCAGGCCGCTCGACTGGAAGCGCCACGAGATTCTCGAGGCATGGGCGGACGTGCTCGCAGAATAAGCCGCCCTTTGAAGGCACTCCGGCCGGCCGTCTGCAGCTCAAGCGGATTGAGCGCTTAGTCTTCAACGAGCGCGAGCGCCTCGCCGAGCTCCCAGGTGAGCTCGTTCACGCGGCGCCTCAACGCCGTGAGGAGGCACTGCCGGAAGTGCGGGTCGGCGCCCTGGAGCTCATCGACCCCGCGCAGCATCGGCACGTAGGGCGCGCCGGCCGCCGGGTCGTGACTGAAGATGCTTCCCTCGATGTAGCCGAGCGGGATGAGGATCCGCAGCACGTCGGTGACGGTGCGGTTGCGCGAGTGCGCCGTACACGCGCCGCGCTCGACCGTTGCGTCCAGAGCTTCGAGCGCACGCACGAGTCGTGCCGAGCGCTCGAGCGCCGCGGAGAGGTCGAGTGCGCCGGCAGCCTTTTCGGCCCAGACCCTCAGCCCGCGCTCGAGGTCCCTCGCCTCCGCCGCGGCGTCGAGGGGGAGCACCTCGTCCGTCACCGCATGCCAGACGGCGTCGAGGAAGACGCGAACGTCGCGGGCGAGGAATTCGGGATCGAGGTGTTCGACCGTGTCGTCCTTCGTGTGCCACCACCAACCGTACCCCCCGGACTTCGTGCCGCCGCCGAAGAGCGCCTTGAAGGCGTCGGCCGAGGCGCCCGTCGCCGGAGGCTGCTCGGAGACCTGGGAGAAGACCGCGGGGACGCCCACCCCCCAGAAGCTCATGTCGCAGCTTCGCGAATACCGGTGGCCTTCGTAGTTCTCAACGCCCGCCGCCTCCCGGAGCGCCCGCTCGGCGAGGCCGTGGGTCGCCGCGAGCGACGGCGCCTCGGTCATCACCGTTGCGCCGCACCCGCCGAGGCAGTCGGCGTTGATGTTGAGCACGCAGTGCCGCCGGAGCTCCTCGAAGTGCGCGTCGCAGTAGGCGGTGGAGCCCGCGTAGCGCCCGTGAGAGTGCCCGGACCAGTTGACGATGCGCAGGCCGCGCCTGAGCTTCCCGGCGAAGGGCGCGAGGAGCCGCGCGATCTCGACGCCGCAGGCGTTCCCCGAGGCGTTGTCCATGGCGCCTAGCCACCACGAGTCGATGTGGCTCGTCACCATCACGAAGTCGTCCGATTCACCCGGAATGTCGGCCGTGAGGATGGGAAGGTCCACCCAGCGGGTGTCGACCTCGGTTTCGATTCCCGCCGCAGCGCCTTCTGCGGCGAGGCGCCGGAGCTCCGCGCCGTCGCCCAATGAGACGCTCACCGCCGGAATCGAAACGTAGTCGTTCATCGTCGCCGGCGTGGGCGACCCCCACACGCGCGAGACGATCATCTCGTGAATCGACCGGCCCGTGATGAAGACGGCCGCGGCCGCCCCCGCCTCTTGAAGCCGCCGCACGGCGGCCTCCGTCGCCAGCCCCTCGACGAGGGCGACCGCGCCACGAAGCGCGTCGGGGCCGAGTCCGGACGCCTCCGATCGGGAGAGGAACCGGAGCGGTCCCGAAACGCCCTTCGTCGCCGGCGTCATCGGGTGCGTCACGCACTCGAACGCCCGGCCGCCGACCTCGAGCCGCGCGCGTCCCGGAGTCGAGATGTAGGCGGGATGCGTCTCCCACCCCACGCGGCACCCGGCGCGCTCAAACTCCTGCGCCATGAAGTTGAGCGCGCGGGCCTCGGCCTCATTGGTGAGCCTCTCGCCCGTGCATATGCCCTCGACCGTGCGCATCAGCCGGTCGGGATCGACCGCGTCGAGGAGCTTCGCGAGCTCCACCGGAATCTGCCTCTTTGCCATCGCCGCGTCCCCCGCTACTCCCAGTCCTTTTCGGGAAGCTTCACCGAGCGGTATTCGTTGATGAAGTCCTCGATCCACTTCGTCATGCCGTCCATCATCGCGACGCCCCATTCGCGGGTCGCCATCTTGGACTCCAACCCGCCGAAGCCGCCCGTGTTCACGGTGTCGCGGATCTCGCGGATGATCTTCACGGGTGCGCCTTCGAAGAGAACCGTGTTGATGTGCACGGGCTTCAAGTTCTTCGTGGGCGCGGGCACGACGTTGTCGAGGAGGTATTCGGGCTTGATGAGGTCGGGCCGGAAGGCCATGACCGCAGCGGTCTCCTGCGCGTCGCCGTGGCCGGTCGGCCAGGCCGGGTTGAGTTTGGGCGCGATGCCCCACCAGTCGATGAGGGCGACCAAACCGCCCCTGCGGTAGATCTCGAGCGCGGCCTTTTCAATCGCCGGATCGTTGCCGCCGTGACCGTTCATCACGACGAAGCGGCGCGCCCCGTGGCGGAAGAGCGACTCGAAGACCGCCCCCATCACCTTGATCATCGTCTCGATGCCGAGGTCGATCGTGCCGGGGAAGTTGATGTGGTGCGTTGCGACGCCGTACGGAATGGTCGGCGCGATCACGATGTGGTCCATTCCCGAGATGCGGCGGCAGAACTCGTCCGGGATCATCCAGTCCGTGCCGAGCGGCCCGACGCAGCCGTGCTGCTCGGTGGAGCCCACGGGAATGACGACGATGGTTTCGGGGTCGGAGAGGACCTTCCCGGCCTCCTGCCAGCAAAGATCAGCGAGATACATTTCTTTCCTCAATTTCGAGGGGGGTCGCCCGCGGGCGGCCCCCTGTTGGATGGACGGAGTCCGTCACGAAGGACTATTTGCCGAAATGCCTTTCGAGCGTCGCCGCCGTAGCGGGCGTCGTGAAGAGGCTCACGACGACGAGCACGATGCAGGTGGCGAACCAGGCGATGATGAGCGGGTTGAAGCCGAAGGAGAGGCCCGGGAGCTTCGTGAGCATCAGGAAGTAGAGCACTTCGCCGAAGATCATCGAGACGTAGACGCCCACCTTCGAGGTGCGCTTCCAGTACATGCCGATCACGATCGGCGCGGCCCAGATGCCCAGACCGCCGAAGGCGAAGAGGATGATCGAGAAGATCGAGCCGGGCTTCAGAATGCCGATCAGAATGGCGAGGATGCCGAGAACCACCGTCACGATGCGCGACATCCGCATCGTCTCCTCATCGGTCGCGTTCCGGTTGAGGATGCGCTGATAGAGGTCACGCGACACGGCCGACGTGGTCGTGAGGAGAAGCGAGCTGATCGTGGACATGCCCGCCGAGAAGATGCCGGCGATCATGAGCGAGGAGACGATGGGCGGGAGCCCGCCCTGGAGGATCAGCGGGACGATGAAGTCGGATTCCTTGCCTTCAATGCCGGGGAAGCTCACCGCGCCCGTGACGCCGCACCATTCGATGAAGACGGCGGACATCCACATGCCGATCGTGCCGAGAATGACCGCCTTGAACATCGTCTTGTAGTTCTTCATGGTGAAGAACTTCGTGAAGAGATGCGGCTGCCCGATCGTGAAGAAGGACCACATGACGATCATCGAGGCGTAGTTCTGCCAGGGATAGGCGTTGTTGTGGCCCGGGAAGATCATGTAGTTCGGATCCGCCGCGGCGAGCTTGGCGTTGATCGCCTCCAGGCCGCCGCCGAGACTCAACGACACGAAGAACGTGGTGACGGCCGTGACGCACATCAGGACGCCCTGAATGACGTCGGTGATCATCACGCTGCGGATGCCGCCCGCCATGCAGTAGAGCATGACGGTGACGCCCATGATGACGATGCCCAGCCACTGCGGAGCACCCGTATAGGTCGTGAAGATCACGCCCGCGCCGATTGTCTGAGCGCCCATCATCGGCACGAGGAAGATGAGCATGAGGACGGCGAGGAACCCGCGGATGGCGTTCGATTCATAGCGGTCCGCAAGGTAGTCCGCCATCGTGAGCATCTGGTACTTGTGGCCGAGCCGAATGAGCTTGCGGCCGACGATGAGCGCCGGGATGATCATCGAGAACGCGATGCCCGGGACCGAGACGGAGAGGCCCGCGTAGCCGACGTGATAGATCGACCCGGGCACGCCCATGAATGTGGACATCGAGTACTGCGTCGAGAAGTACGCGATGCCCGAGAGCACGGCGCCCGCCGAGCCCGACATCGTGAAGAAGTCGCGCAGGTTCTTGTTCTGTCGGTTGCCCCACCAACCGATTCCGCAGAGGAGCAGGAAGTACGAGAGGGTGACGAAGAGGAACGGCACCGTGGAGGTTTCTACTTGGTACGGCATGGCGTGCTCCTTATTCCTCGTCGTCCTGGTATTCGGGACGATTGACGCACTGCCGCCACCAGATGATAATCGTTGTAATCACGACAGCGCCGTAGATGATCCACCCGAAGATGAAGAGCGGAACGCCCCAGAAAGAAGGGTTGTAGTCCGTGTCGTAGAACCACGGAAACGGCATCATGATGAAAATGTATTCGAAGAGGAATATGAGGGTCCACTTCCTTTCGAACGAGTTGCTCCATGCATTCATGGGAGCCTCCTATCCTATGACCTGACTGCGGCAGGGGTCGCCTCAGTTGTTTCAGCACGGCGCCTCGGTCCGCACGGCGGACGAAGACGCCTTCTGCGAGTCTACTCGCGGGGTTGGGAATCCGCGCAGACCCGCCTCCAAACCGCAGCAGAAATCAAACCAAGAGCGTGGTTCTCCGGGGGAGGCGCGTCGTCTGAAGCCGCGCGTGAAAGGTCGTGCAGATGATGCACTCGTCGGCCGAAGAGATCGCGTAGCAGTAGATGCGCCCTTCTAAAATGTCTGGAAGTGCCGGCGCCTGAGACCGGCCTCGCTCCGTCTTTTCACCATGCGTCTAATCTCCGCGGCCCTCTCCGCGCTCATCCTCTGCACCAGCCCGATCCTCTGCGCCGCGCCGGAACCGGCCGCCCCGCCGGACTCGTCCGCAGAGGCAGCGCAGAGGCCCGACGGACTGAGCAGCGCCTCCTTCTCGCTCGAATTCCCGGTCGCGCACCTTCCCGTGCGCTTCGGCGTCGTGAAGTTCGTGCGCCCGTCGCCCTACGAGCCGATCGTCGGGAGCACGATCAAGGCGCTCGAGGACATGTTCGGGGCGGAGAACGTCATCGTGCGCACCTACACCCTCTCGGAGCTGCGCGAAGCGGTGCGCTCCCGCTCAGTGGACGTCTTCCTCTCGAGCTCGGGCTTCTACGTGCGCATGCAGCCGATCGGCGCACAGGCGCTCGCCACGGTCGCCTCGCGCGACTATCCGGACCCGAACCACAACGACGGCTCGACGATCCTCGTCTCGGCCGACTCAAGCCTCAGGACGCTCCGCGACCTCAAGGGAGCGCGCCTCGTGACGAGCTCGCCCACCGCCTTCACGGGCCTGCAGCTCCCGCTCAACGTGATCCAGCACGCGGGCTACGACCCGGAGAAGTTCTTCGCCTCGACGGTATTTTTGGGCGACGGCGGCCGCATGCGCGAAGCCATCCCAAAGATCCTCGCGGGCGAGGCGGACGTGGGGTTCCTCCGGCTCTGCTACCTCGAGGAGTGGCTCGCAGACCACCCCGAAGACCGCGGCCGCATCCGCGTCGTGAACCGCCTCGACGACCCGGCTTCGGCCGAACCCGAGGCGTGCGCGCGCTCGACGCCCCTCTATCCCTCGTGGGTGATCGCGAGCACGCCCGCGACGGCTCCGCAGGTTTCGCGCCTCGTCGCCCGGGCGCTCCTGCAGATGCGCCCGGCGGGCGCGAAGGAGCTCTTCTGGAGCGTCGCGACGGACTACGCGAGCGTGGACAAAATCTTCCGCGAGCTCAAGATCGGTCCCTACGCCTATCTGCGCGATTGGACGCTCGACCGGTTCCTCGCCGAATACGGCGAATACCTCCTCATCTTCGTGCTTCTGATCCTCGGACTCGCGGGGCACTCGATCCGCGTCTCGCAGCTCGTGCGCATCCGCACGCAGCACCTCGGCGAGGCGCTCGAGGCGCAGAAGCGCCTGCAGCACGAGGCGCGGACCGCCAACGCCCGCATCGAGCGCATGGGCCGCATCGGCGCGGTGGGACAGCTCTCGACGATCTTCGCCCACGAGATGCGCCAGCCCCTCGCGGCGATCTCGCTCTACCTCTTCGGACTCAAAAAACTTGTGGACGGCGGCCGCTTCAATCCCGAGCAGATGAAGTCGATCATCGCGAAGCTCTCCGAGCAGACCGCGCGCGCCGACGCGATCGTCGCGCGCGTGCGCGCCTACGCGAAGTCCGAAACCCCGAAGCACGTGCCGGTGGACCTCTGCGAGGCCGCGCAGAAGGCGATCAGCGAGCTCGTCTCGACGGGCCGTTGGCACGCACGAATCAACTTCGTCGGTCCCGCGCCGGTGAGGGTCCTCGCCGATCCGCTCGAGATGGAGCTCGTGGCGATCAACCTCGTGCGCAACGCCCTCGAGGCGATCGAAGCGTCGCCCGCGGGCGCCGTCACCGTGACGGTGAACGAGCACAAGGGCGAGGCGGAGCTCTCGGTCCTCAACAACGGCCCGGTGGTCACGGTCGAGACGCTGCGCATTCTCGAATCGCATGGTCCGAGCGAGAAGGCCCAGGGCCTCGGGCTCGGCCTCTCGATCGTGAGGGGCATCCTCGAGCGTCTGGGCGGGCGCCTCTCCTTCACACCGCTCGCGGGCGGCGGGCTCGCCGCGATCGCCCGCATCCCGACCCTGGAGCGCACGCTCGCGCAGAAGGCCGCCGCGGGTCGGCAGGCCGCCGGCGCGGCCGCCCCCATCGAATCCGCTGCGCACGACCCTGCGCCGCAGCCCTCTGAAGAGAAGAAGTCATGAGACCCAGAGACACCCAGCTCACGCTCGACCAGATTCAATTCGCGCGCGAACACTCCCTCGTGCGCATCGTCGACGACGAGGCGCCGCTGCGCGACGCGCTGCGCTTCGTCCTCGAAATGGAGGGGTGGCGCGTGGCGGACTATCCGAGCGCCGAAGCGTTTCTCCGCGGCGACTCGCCTTCGAACCCCGGCTGCGTGGTGCTCGACGTGCGCATGCCCGGCATGACCGGCATTCAGGCGCAGGCCGTGATGAACGAGCGCGACATCCGGCTTCCCGTCATCTTCCTCACAGGCCACGGCGACGTGGACATGGCCGTCTTGGCCCTGCAGGACGGCGCCGTGGACTTCATTCAGAAGCCGATCGACAACGAGCGGCTCCTCGCCTCGATCGCCTTCGCCGCGTTTGAGAGCGCCTCAAAGGCGGCGGGCCTGCCCGGCCGGGACGCCGTCGAGCGCGTCGCGACCCTCACGCCGCGCGAGCGGCAGATCGCCGAGCTCATCGCCGCGGGGCGGCTCAACCGCGAGATCGCCGAGCGCTTCGGCTCGGCCGTGCGCACGGTCGAGGTGCACCGCGCGAACGTTCTGCGCAAGCTCGGCGTCAAGGCACCCGAGGAGATCAAGGCGCTCCTCGCGCTCGCAGACGCCTGACCCGGCGCCTCAGTCCTCGCCGTCCTGATGCGCCTCATCGGTCTTGGGCAGGAAGAGCACGTCCGTGTAGCCGAAATACCGCCAGTCGGTGATGCGCATCGGGTAGAGGATTCCCTCGAGGTGGTCGAACTCGTGCTGCACGACGCGGGCGTGAAACCCTTCGGCCTCGCGCTCGATCCGCTCGCCCTCGAGCGTGAACCCGGCGTAGCGGACCCGCTTCCATCGCGGCACGACGCCCCTGAGGCCCGGGACGGAGAGACACCCCTCCCAGCCCGACTCCACTTCGTCGCCCACGGGCTCGAGGGTCGGGTTGATGAGGACGGTCCGCGGCACGGCGCCGCGGACGGACGCCTCACCCTCGGGGAGCCCGAAGCAGATGATCCGCTCCGAGGCGCCCACCTGCGGCGCGGCGATGCCGATGCCGCCCTGCTCGGCCATCGTGTCCCACATGTCGGCGACGAGGCGCCGCAGCCGGTCGCTGCCGAAGTCCGTGACCTCGAGCGCCTCGTTGAGGAGCACGGGCTCGCCCATCTTCATCACTTTGAGTGCCGGCACGGCTCACCTCGCTTCTAACAACTCACAAGGAAATCTTGGCCGCGGCCGAGAAGCAGAGCGCCTCGCGCACGACGTCCACGGCCGCTGCGACGCCTTCAGCCACCTGAGCCTTGAGGCCATCGAAGCGGATCGCGCGGCGCGACTCCCTCAGGCCCGCGGCGGAGTTGACCGACACGCAGAGCGCCCCGTAGGGAAGGTCAAGCTCGCGCGCCAAAGCGCATTCCGGGCAGAGCGTCATGCCGATCACGTTGGCGCCGTCGCGCGCGAATCGCCGCACCTCCGCGGCGCTCTCGAGCCGCGGACCCTGCGTGCAGGCGTAGACGCCCTCGGCCATGACGGCGCGGCCGACGCGCCGCGCGCTCTTGATGAGAAGGTCGCACACGCCCGCGTCGAAGGGATACGTGAAGTCGACGTGCTTCACGCCCGCCTCGGGCGAGTCGTAGTAGGTGTGCTCGCGCCCCCAGGTGTAGTCGAGGATCTGGTCGGGCACCATCAGCATCCCCGGCCCCATCGCCTCGCCCACGCCGCCGACGGTGGCGACGGCGATCACGCCCTCGACCCCGGCGGCCTTCAGGGCCCAGAGGTTCGCGCGGTAGGGCACGCGATGGGGCGCGAATTCATGGCGGGCGCCGTGGCGGCGCAGAAAAACGAGCGGCGTGCCGCCGAGCTTTCCGTAGACGAGCGGCGCGGCGGGCGCGCCGTACGGGGTCTCGACCGTCACCTCCTCGCA
Source organism: uncultured Sutterella sp. (assembly GCA_905198475.1). Lineage (GTDB taxonomy): Bacteria > Pseudomonadota > Gammaproteobacteria > Burkholderiales > Burkholderiaceae_F > Sutterella. The sequence goes on from CAJKCQ010000029.1 coordinate 23,121, forward strand.
GTCCGTGAGAATGCCGGACTCCTCAAAGCCCGTTCCGCCGATCAGTGCAAACATCAGTTCGTCTCCTCAGAAAGAGCATGTCCGGCGAGAAGCGCCTTGAGCTCCTCCTCGCCGATCACGCGGATGCCGAGCTCCTCGGCCTTGGTGAGCTTGCTGCCCGCTTCCGCGCCGGCCACGACGTAGTTCGTGCGGCGGCTCACCGACCCGGAGACCTTCGCGCCCTGCGCGGTGAGGAGGTCCTTCGCCTCGTCGCGCGTCAGCGTGGGAAGGGTCCCCGTGAGGACGAAGGTCTTCCCGGCGACGAGGCTTCCCGCGGTCTTCTTCTCGACGGCGGGCCAGGTGAGGCCGGCGGCCACGAGCGCGTCGATCACCCCGCGGTTGTGCGGTTCGCGAAAGAACGCGTAGATGCTCTCCGCGACCACCTCGCCCACGTCGGGGACCGCCAACAGGTCCTCCATCGAGGCGGATTCGATTTTGTCCAGCGTGCCGAAGTGTTCGGCGAGCCCCAAAGCCGTCGCCTCGCCCACGTGCCGGCAGCCGAGCGCAAAGACGAAGCGCGCGAGCGTGGTCTTCTTCGCCCGCTCGATGCTCGCCAGAAGGTTCTCCGCCGCCTTGGGCCCCATGCGCTTCTGGGGCTTCTCCGAATTCGCGGTGGCGGTGGTCGGAGCGGTGAGGTCCTCGAGCCGGAGCCCGAAGAGGTCGGCCGGGGTCTTCACCAACTTCTCGTCGACGAGCATCTCGACGATCTTTTCACCCAAGCCGTCGATGCCCATCGCGCGGCGCGCGGCGAAGTGCACGATCGAGAGCTTCATCTGCGCGGGGCAGACGAGGCCGCCCGTGCAGCGCATGTCCTTCTCCTCCTCGTCGCGGATCACAGCGCTGCCACAGACCGGGCAGACCGAGGGCATGCGGAAGGGCTGCGCCCCGGCGGGACGGCGCTCGGGGAGCACGCGGAGCACCTCGGGGATCACGTCCCCGGCGCGGCGCACGACCACGGTGTCGCCGACACGCAGGTCGAGGTCCTTCACCACGTGGTCCTCGTTGTGAAGCGTCGCGTTCGAGACCGTGACGCCCCCGACGTAGACGGGCGCCAAGCGCGCGACGGGAGTAAGGCGCCCGGTGCGGCCCACCTGCACGTCGATCCCCTCGACCGTGGTGAGCGCCTCTTCGGGCGGATACTTGTGCGCGCACGCCCAGCGCGGTTCGCGGGCGATGAAGCCGAGCCGTTCCTCGAGCGCGAGGCTGTTCACCTTGTAGACGACGCCGTCGATCTCAAAGGGAAGCGACGCGCGGGCGGCGAGGACGTCGTCGTGGAATCGGGCGAGCGCTTCGGGGCCCTTCACGACGCGGCGCATCTTCGCGACGGGGAAGCCGAGCGCCTCAAAGCGCTCGAGAACGCCGCTCTGGGTGTCCGAAAAGGGTTCGGAGACCTCGCCGAGGCAGTAGGCGTAGAAGTGGAGCGTGCGATTGGCGGTCACCTTGGGGTCGAGCTGGCGCAGCGACCCCGCGGCGGCGTTTCTCGGATTGGCAAAGAGCTTCTCGCCCTCGGCCTCCTGACGGGCGTTGAGCGCCTCGAAGTCCGCCTTGTGCATGATGCATTCGCCGCGCACCTCGAGGACGTCGGGCACGGGAGCCGTGAGCCGCAGCGGGATCGCGCGGATCGTGCGGACGTTCGCCGTGACGTCTTCGCCCACGGCGCCGTCGCCGCGGGTCGCGGCCTGCACGAAAAGGCCCTTTTCGTAGCGCAGCGAGAGCGCGAGGCCGTCGAACTTGAGCTCGCAGTCATACTCGACGGGCGGATCGTTCTCGCCGAGTCCGAGGTCGCGGCGCACGCGCTCGTCGAAGGCCTTTGCGCCTTCGGCCGAAAAGTCCGTCTCCGTATGAATCGAGAGCATCGGCACCGCGTGGGGGACCTTTTTGAAGCCCGCCTTCACTTCGCCCCCGACGCGGAGCGTGGGCGACGTGGGGCTCTTCAGGGCCGGGAAGCGCGCCTCGAGGGCGCAGAGAAGCGCGAAGGCGCGGTCGTATTCGGCGTCCGGAACGCTCGGAGCGTCGAGGACGTAGTACTCGCGGCTCCAGCGCTCGAGATCGTCTTCGAGCCGGCGCATGCGCGCGGGGGCGTCGGCCGCGCTGATGCGCGCCGCCTCGGCCGCGGCGCCGAAGGGGTCGGCCGCGGTGGGCTCGACGGGCTCCGCCCCTGAAGAGGCGTCGGGAGCGGCGGCGGCCGGCGCTTCCGACCCCTCCTTCACGCGGCGTCGGCGCGGGGCCTTGGGCTTTTCCTCTGCAGCGGGAGCCGCAGAAGCGGCGGGGGCCGCAGCGGCGGCGGGCGCGTCGGAAGCGCCCGGCGCCTCTCCCGCTCCGGCGGGAAAGAGCGTCTGCGCGGCATCGTCAAAAAGCGTCGGCATGGCGGTGTGTGGTCCTTCAAAAGCGGCTGAGGACTCGCTCCGGAGGCCGGAGGCGCCTCAGTCAACGCCGCCGCGGCCCGGACGACTGGCGTCCGGAGCGCGGCGGCGGGAGAAAGGGTTGCGGGAGGGCGGCTGAAGACGGGAGCGGGCGCTCCCGAAAGCGTCTTCAGTGCGAGAAGAGGAGCTGCGCGCGCGGCGACCCGGGCGGGACGCCCTTTTCGGTCATCAGGCGCGCGTGTTCGGCGACCGTCTCGGCGATCATCATCGCGCCGCCGGCATCGATCGGACGGCGCGAGCAGTCGCTCCAGAGGCCGTCGAGGCGCGCGGCCAGGTCGTTCGCGAGCGCAAAGAACCGCTTCAGGTCTCCGCGGGAGAGGCTCCCCAAGGGCAGGTCGTAGGCGAGGACGAGCGTCTGCGTGCCGTCCGTGCCGAAGGAGAGCGTGAAGACCGGATCGCGTTCGGCCGGGTCGAGCTTCATCTCCCAGCGGCCGCTCGCCGCGGTGAAGCCCGCGGCCTTGGCGGCGTGGTCCACGACGTCGAAGTCGAAGGATGTCTCCGGGTCGGTGGGCGTGATGAGCACCTCGATCCTGCGGTCGAAGTAGTCGATGAAGTGCTTGAGGCCCTCGGAGCGCTGCACGGCCTGCACGGGCTCGAGTTCGCGGCGGATGGGCACGCCGTTCTGCGCGGCCGACTGCTCGAGCACCTGGAAGAAGCGCGAGGCGGAGACTTCGTCGAGATGCGCGGCGCGGTTGGCAAGCGCCAGGGCCGCGACCACGTGGCGCGCGGGGCCGGTGAGTTCGTCGGACTCGTAGTAGAGCCCGTCCTTGGAGGACTGCGCGAAGACGTGCACGGCGAGCGCGAGTCCCAGCCCTTCGAGCTCGAGCTTGAGGCTCTTCACGCCGCCCAGGGCGAACTGCATCCCCTCGACGGGCGCGATGTCGAGGAGCCACTCGAGCGCCGGATCCACGGGCGGCGTCTCGCGCGCGGCCGCGGCCTTCGGGCTCTCCTCCTCCTCGTCTTCGGGCTCCTCCTCCTTTTCGGCGGCTTCGGCGGCCTTCCTCTCGGCCTCCTCGCGCTCGAGGACATCGTAGACGGGGGGCTCCGCGGAGGGTTCGCCCGCGGCGGCGGAGGCGGGCTCGCGGTCCACCTCGCCCTCGGCCGCGGCGGCGGCCTGCGCGGCCGCCTTCTCGATGCTCGCCGCGGAGACGAGCCCGGGCTCGACGCGGGCGGCCGATTCGACGAGCGGATCCTCGGTCTTGATCGACCTCAGGCTCCCCATGCCGGGGGCGCTTGCGCGCTTCTCCTCGCGCTTGGAGCGCCAGTAGACGAGGCCGATGAGGACGACCGCAATGACGAGGATCGGAATCAGAATCTCAACCGAAGACATGACGAAGCGCTGAAGGGAGGGTTTCGCGCGGCGCACCGGCCGCAGAAGGACCGCCCGCGGCCGCAGCGCCCGTTCCAAAAATGGGGCGCGGCCGGAAGCGGAAAGAACGACGGGCGCGCGTCCGGCCGTTCAACGACGGGCGCACACCGCATGAATGAATTGTACGCACTGCCGCGCGCGCCGCGTCCCCGGCGCGGCGCCGAGGGCCTCCAGGAGAGCTCGGGCGGACGGGCCGCCCGCCCTGCGCCCTTGACGCACTCCCCGCCCTGAAGGACGGGGATTCTCCACTTGACCAACGCTCA
>CAJKCQ010000030.1 GCA_905198475.1 uncultured Sutterella sp.
ACGCGTAAGGACTCAGTAGGGAATCTCCGTCCTTCAGGGCGGAGAGGATGTCAACAAGAACGCGCCCCCTCAAGGCGGCGCAGAAGCCCGCGCGCCGGGACGGAGGCTCGGAAGCTTCGCCCTCTCGAGCCCCGCGGTCGTCAGCCTTCCCGTTCTGATCGCGCTCGTGCTGCTCCTCGGGGCCATCGTCTTCGGCCTGCGCGGCATCACCTACGGGCAGATGAATGAAATCCGCATCCCTCGCGCCTACACGGGCACGGCCATGTACATGATCCTGTTCGTCGGCTTCTCGCCCGAAGCCTTCATCCACATCCTCTTCGGCCATCTGATGGACCGCATGGGCAACGACGCCCCCCGGTCATATTCCTCATCATGGGCGCATCGCTCCTCATGGGCGCCCTGCTCGTGACGCTGCTCTATACGGGCATGAAGCGGCGTTGGGGGAGGGTCCCCGAGGAGGAACCCGACGGCGTCCGCTGACCGCCGCGCTCTTCACCATTTCCTTCAGGCATGCCGCCTCCCGCAGCCCGGACGCATTTCCCCGGGCCGCGGGATTCTTTTCGCCTGATCGCCTCAAAGCTCGTTGAAGCGCCACGTCGCCCGCACCGAGAGCGTGTGAGAGCGGATGCCGCCGCCCGCCCGCGAGGTCATCCCCGAGAGCTCGAACCGCGTCTCGGGGAACTGCACCACGACCGAACCCCCGGCGCTCACCCTGAAGTGTTTGGGCTCAGGCCCGGGAAGAGAGGAGCGCGCGGCCGTCACTTCGGGGAGCGACAGCGTGAGGGTCGGGCGAGACCCCGTCATCCCCGTGAGGTCGCCCCAGAGCGAAGCTTCGACCCGGGTCGGGAGCCAGTCGCCCAGAAATCCTGAGGCGCTCGGCAGGTCAAACCCCGTGCGGGCGGCGAGTCCGACGGAGGCCGAGAGGGCGCCGCCCCCGGACTCCTCAACCTTGAGCACCTTGCCGCTCACGGCCGTCCATTGGGCCTCGGAATCCTCCCAGCGCCAACCGCGCAGTCCCGCGCGCCCCGCGACCGACCAGGCGTCGCCAGCAAGAAGCGTGCGCTCCCAGGCCGCCCCGGCGCTCCAGAGCGTGCGCTTCACGCCCTCGGCACGCAGCGTGTCGCGCGCCGAGGGCACGGAGAGGCTGTCCGTCGCCTCGCTCCAGGCGAGGTCGAGGAGCAGCCGCCCGTCCCAAAGCGGGTGCGCCGCGAAGAGGGAGACCACCGCCGCCTCGCTCGAGCCCGTGAGGGGAAGGCGGGAGTTCGGCGCATCCGCCCTGAAGTCGTGCTCGATGAAGGCGCCGAAGAGCCCCACCCGCCAGTCGCCGCGTCCGAGAACGAACGCCCCCTGAACGGTCGTGTCGTCCGTGCGCAGGGTCTTGGCGAAGCCCAGGGCGGGAAGCTCCGTTTCGGTGCGCGTTTCGCCCGACTTCGCCTCGATGATCACCGGGATGTTCGTCATCACCGCGGGCATGCTGCGCAGAAACGCGTCCTCCTGCGCGCGCTTCGGCACCGACCCGCGCAGCTCGGCCGCGTCAAGCACGTCGAAGAGCTCGAAGGAGAGTCCCGCCGTCTTCTGTGCGAGCCGCTCGCGGGTGCCCGCCGCGGCCGCAGCCGACCCGAGCTTCACCACCGACTCGGCGACCTCGTCGGCCGTGAGGCTCGATAAGAAGAGCGTCCGGTACCAGGAGGGCGTCGTGACGTCACGGCGCACCTCGTAGATGCCGTTCAGAAAGTCCCCGACGGGTCCGGAGAAGGCGAGGCTCTCCATGCGCACGCCCAGAGTCCCGTCCTCGAGGAGGTAAAGCTCCCCCTCCTTGAAGCTCGAATCCACGCGCACCACCACCGATTCGAGCCCCGTGACGCGTCCCTCGGTGAAGTCCGCCTGCGTGAGCTTGAAGGTGGCCGGGACGTCGTCGTCGCGCTCCTCGCCCGAAGTGATCCAGATCACGGCGCCCGTGTCGAAGTGGGTCCACGTTCCCGCCTCGGTCTTGAGTTTTGCCCCGTCCCCCCGGAGTTCGAGCACCGCTCCGGAGGCGACGAAGAGGTTGGGCGCGCCCGCCGCCGGCGCCGACGCTCCACCCACGGCGAAGAAGTGCCGGTTCGTGATCGCGGCGTCCGACGCGATCAGCAGCCTCCCCAGGTCGGGTATTTCCGTGCTCGGCGAGAGCCCCTCCGCCGCGCCCCAGGTGAAGACGCCGCCCTGCGAAACGCGGACGAAGAGGCGCGCCCCCTCGTCCACCCGTATGGAATTTGCGCTGAAGGCCGCCGGCCGGAATGCGACGACCTCCCCGCCCGCGCCGTCGCCGCCGGGATGGTCCCCGTCGAGGTCGTCGGCGGCGCCCAGCTCGACCCTCACGTCGCCCTTCACGACGAAGTCGCCCGCCTCGAGCAGCATGGGCCGCTCCCAATCCGCGGCGCCGCGGATTTCGACGCGGATCAGTCCGCCCGAGGCTTCAAGCCCCGCCATCGTCATCAGCGCGCCGCCTCGGAGGACGAGCTCGGCCTCGGGGCCGAGCTCGAGGCGCCCGACGTATTCGCCCGACCCGGTGAAGTCGAGACCGCCGAATGCGGCCCCGTCGTCGAGCGTGAGCGTGCCGCCCGCGAGGGTCGTCGTGCCGGCCGCATAGGCCGCGGTCCCGTCGCCCGTGAGCGAGACCGAGCCGCCTTTGAGCGTGAAGTCGGTGGTCGTGAGCATTGAGCCGCCCGACATCGTGAGCGTGCCGTCCTTCGTCACTTCAACGGCGTCGTACGCTTCAAACGCGCCGTCCGTCAGCGCCTCGGCGCCCGTCACCGTCCAGGCCGTCGAGTCGCCGGCCGCCGCCGGGGCCGGCAGATGGACGAGCCCTGCGGCAAAGAGGAGTCCGAGAAGCGCAGGAAGGGGGCGTTGTTGAAGAAGCGGCGTACGCAGGCCAGTGCCGGCGGTCGGCTTGCGGGAGCGGTCGATCGTCATGGTGTCGTTGAGGGTGTGGTGGTGAAACATTGTTTTCTTCACCGGCCGCACCGCCGGACGGGAAGTCCGCGCGGGGGGCCGGGGGAGAAACATTTTCCCGACCGCATGCGGTTTATCCTCCCTACGGAAAACCCTTCCCCCTCACCCCCTGCCGGAGGCGCTCGCCGACCACCTCTTGACGCCTGTTATACGAATTTTCACCAAACACCGTGGGTTTGAATCCCTAGAGGATCAAGTGGAGACGCGCGTTGGATACAAACAAAAAAAACGCCGGCTCCCGAAGGAACCGGCGCGCGGATGCAACACTTTTGCGGCGCGCCTCGAATTGCGAGCGCGCCTTTCAGCCGTCAGTTGCGCAGGCTGTGGATCGGCGCCGGGATGCGGCCGCCCAGCTTCACGAAGCCCGAGGCGTCGCCGCCCGGGACGCGGATGATGCTCGCCTCACCCAAGAGGCCGCCGAAGACGGCGACGTCGCCCACGGTCTTCCCCGGGACGGGGATCACGCGCACGGCGGTGGTCTTGCCGTTGATCATGCCGATAGCCGCCTCGTCGGCGATCATGCCGGAGATGGTCGCGGCGGGCGTGTCGCCCGGAATGGCGATCATGTCGAGGCCCACCGAGCAGACAGAGGTCATCGCCTCGAGCTTCTCGAGCGTGAGGGCGCCCGAACGGGCCGCCGCCTCGATGGCGCTGTCTTCGGAGACCGGAATGAAGGCGCCCGAGAGGCCGCCCACGTGCGAGGAGGCGAAGACGCCGCCCTTCTTCACCTGGTCATTGAGCATCGCGAGGATCGCGGTCGTGCCGGGCGCACCGATCGAGGAGAGGCCGAGCGACTGGAAGATCTCGCCCACGCTGTCGCCCACGGCCGGGGTCGGGGCGAGCGAGAGGTCGGCAACGCCGAAGGGAAGGTTGAGGCGGCGGGCGACCTCGTTGCCGATGATCTCGCCCACGCGGGTCACCTTGTAGGCGGTGTGCTTGATCACCTCGGCCGCGTCGGTGATCGTGAGGTAGTCGCCCTTGGCGCGGAAGGCGCGGTCGAGGGCCTTCTTCACGACGCCCGGACCCGAGACGCCCACGTCGATCACGACGTCGGGCTCGCCCACGCCGAGGTAGGCGCCGGCCATGAAGGGCACGTCCTGCGGGATGTTGCAGAAGACGACGAGCTTGGCGCAGCCGATCGCGTCGCGGTCCTTCGTCGCTTCGGCGACGTCGAGGATGCGCTCGCCCATGAGGCGCACGGCGTCCATGTTGATGCCGGCCTTGGTCGAGCCCACGTTGATCGAGGAGCAGATGCGGTCGGTCGTGGCGAGCGCCTCGGGGAGCGCGTCGATCAGATTCTTCTCGCCCGGGGTCATGCCCTTCTCGACGAGCGCGCCGAAGCCGCCGATGAAGTCCACGCCCACCTCCTTGGCGGACTCGTCGAGCACCTGGCAGGCCTTCACCATCTCGTCGCGCGAGAAGGCGGCGCCCACGGTGCCGATCGGGGAGACGGAGATGCGCTTGTTGACGACGGGGATGCCGTAGCGGTCGCCCACCAGGTCGCAGGTCTCGACGAGCTTGGAGGCGTAGCGGGAGATCTTCGCGCGGACCTTGTAAGCGAAGCTGTCGAAGTCCGAGCTCGCGCAGTCGAAGAGGTTGATGCCCATCGTGACGGTGCGCACGTCGAGGTGCTCCGAGCGGAGCATGTTGATGGTGGAGAGAACCTCGCGGTCGGTCAGCATGTTGGTGTGTTCCTGAATATGTTCGTTTGTTCGTTCGTGGAGGATCGTGCGGCGGCGGACTACTCTACCTTGACGCGGTGGATCGCCTCGAAGATGTCGCGGTGCTGCAGGTTGCAGCGCAGGTCCATCGCCTGCGCGCGGTCGATGAGCGTGCGGTGCAGCGCCCGGCGGTCCACTTCCATCGGGATGGTCGCCTCGAAGACCTGCAGCGACTGGCCGTCCTCGATCGGGAAGGCGCGCAGCGACTCGATGTTGATGCGCTGCTCGGCGAGGATCTTCGAGAAGGTCGTGATGATGTCGTTGCGGTCCGGGCCCCAGATGCTGATCACGTAGGGCTCGCCCGGAGCGGCCTCGGGCGGCTCGACGAAGTCGAGCACGAGCACGGCCTGGTTGAGCTTGCGGCGGCGGATCTCGTCGGTGAGGTCGCCCTCGATGTCGTTCTTCGTCACGTCGACGGGCTTCTGCACGACGCACATGAGGGCGAACTGACCGTGCAGCGTCACCTGGCTCACCTGCTCGAGGTTGGCGCCGCGGCGCGTGATGACGGCCGACACGGCCGAAACGATGCCCGGACGGTCAAGACCGAAGACGCCGACCAAGACGCGGTCCATTTTTTCTTCACTCACAAGAAGTCTCCTGAGGACGCTGAGGGACGACCAGCTCCGGAGGAGCCATTCGGGAAATCCCTCTGTTCAAAAATCTGTGCATTTGAAGTGTATCGCCCGGAACGGTGGTTCCGCGCGGGAATGGGCCTTCCGGAATGCGTGGCGGGGGAGCGGACGCGCCGTCGGCGCCTCTCGAGGAAGGGGGCCCCCTAGCGGCGGTTCGCAAAGGCGCCGGGGAGCTCCAGAAGCGCCCCGAGCCTTGGGAAGGCGGCGAGCGCGGCTGCGCGCGAAGCCTCGGCGACCGCCTCGAGGGGCGCGCCGCGCAGCTGGGCGGCCGTCCGCGCGGTTTCGAGAATGTCGGCGGGTTCACTCTCGGGGGGCGCGCCCGCGGCGGCCGCCGCATCGCGCCGGGGGCTCCCGGGCATGTCGGGACAGTCCGTCTCGAGGAGCCAGGCGCCGTCGGGCAGTTCGGCGAGGTGCCGGCGGATGCGCAGGCTCCCCGCATAGGTCGAGGCGCCCCCGAAGCCGAGCCGCAGGCCGAACTTCAGGAAGGCCGCGCGCTCGTAGTCGGAGCCGTTGAAGGCGTGCACGGCGCCGCCCGCCGGGGCGACGCGCCCGAAGAGGCCGAGCGTGCGCGAGGCGCTCCGGCGCACGTGGATCGAAAGCGGCAGCGCGAAGTCGCGCGCGATCCGGAGCTCTTCGAGCAAGACCGCCTCGGCCTTCGCCTGGTCGATCCCCGGCACGAATCCATCGAGCCCCACTTCGCCGATGCCGATGAAGAAGGGGTCGTCCAGGGCCTCCTCCACCGTGCGGCGCAGGTCCCGCAGCGTCTCCTCCCCCACCTCGTCGAGCGCGAGCGGATGGACGCCGAGGAGGTATCCGAGCCCCGCCTCGCGGGCGCACTGCGCGGTCTTCTCCCAGTTCGAGGGGCCGCCCGCGCAGAGGAGCATGTTCTCCACCCCGGCGCGGCGCGCTTCGTGAAGAAGCCAACCGCGGCGGGCGTCGAGCCGCTCGACCCAGAGGTGCGAGTGCGTGTCGATGAAGCCCATGACGAATCTCCCGGAAGAAGGACTGCAGAGCGCCTCAGCCCTCGACCGGAATGAGCACGCCGTCGGCGAGCCGCACCGTGCGGTCGCAGCGGCGCGCGAGGTCGCGGTCGTGCGTGACGATCACGATCGCCGAGCCGCGGCCGCGCGCGAGCGTGAGGAGCGATTCAAAGACCTGCGCGGCGGTCTCCTCGTCGAGGTTGCCCGTCGGTTCGTCGGCGAGCACGCAGGCCGGTTCGGTGATGAGGGCGCGCGCGATCGCCGTGCGCTGCCGCTCGCCCCCGGAGAGCTGCGACGGGAGGTGCTCGAGGCGGTGCCCGAGCCCCACGGCCTCGAGCGCCGCCTTGGCGCGCGCGAGCGCCTCGGCGCGCGGCGTGCGGCGGATGAAGAGCGGCATCGCCGCGTTTTCGAGCGCGGAGAACTCGGGAAGAAGGTGGTGGAACTGATAGACGAAGCCGAGGCGGCGGTTCCGGAGCGCCCCGCGTGCGCGCTCGGAGAGCCCCGAGAGCGTCTCGCCCGCAATGGCGACCCGCCCGCCGTCAAGGGCGTCGAGGCCGCCGAGGAGGTGCAGGAGCGTGGACTTCCCCGACCCGGAGGCGCCGAGGATCGCAACGGTTTCGCCGCGCGCCACCGAGAGGTTCACGTCCCGCAGGACGGGGACGGCCGCCGCGCCGTCGCGGTAGGCCTTGGCGACGTGCTCGGCGAGGAGCACGGGAGTCACGTCATTCATAGCGCAGCGCCTCCGCGGGGTGAATGCGCGCCGCGCGCCAGCTCGGATAGACCGTGGCGGCGAGCGACAGGAGGAAGGAGAAGACCGCGATCGGCACGATGTCCGAGAGCCGCGGGTCCGAGGGCATGGTGCTGATGAAGTAGATCTCCTTCGGGAGGAACTCCACCCCCATGAGGGCTTCGATCGCGCTCACGATCGCGCCCACGTTCTCGGCGACGAGAAGCCCGGCGGCGACGCCCGCGGCGACGCCGACCAGGCCGACGATCGTCCCCTCGATCATGAAGATCGCCATGATCGAGCCCTGCGAGGCGCCGAGCGTGCGCAGGATCGCGATGTCGCTCTGCTTCTCCTTCACGGTCATCACGAGCGTGGAGACGAGGCCGAAGGCGCCGACCAGAACGATGAGGAAGAGGATGATCCCCATCATGCGCTTCTCGACCTGCACGGCCGCGAACCAGGTGCGGTTCTGCCGCGACCAGTCCGAGGCGTAGACCCCGGGCGGGAGCCCGGCGGCGATCGAGCGCGCGATCGCCGGCGCGTCGTTCATGTCGGAGGTTTTGAGCCGCAGGCCCTGCGGACCGCCGGTGCGGAAGAGCGCCGCGGCGTCCTCAATGTTGAGGAGCGCCATGGTCGAGTCGTATTCGTAGTGCCCCGAGGAGAGGTAGCCCAGCACGGTGAGCTGGCGCATGCGCGGCATCAGCCCCGCCGGGGTCATGTTCCCCTGCGGGACGAGGAGCGCCACCTTGTCGCCCGTGCGCACGCCCAGGGCCCGCGCGAGGTCGCGCCCAAGAATCACGCCGAAGCGCTTCGGCGCGAGGTCCGTGAGCTTCGCGCCCCCGGTGAGGTTCTGCGCGATGTCGCTCACCTTCGGCTCGGCCGCGGGGTCGACGCCCTTCACGAGGGCGCCGCGCACGACGTCGCCCGAATTGAAGAGCCCCTGCCCCTGCACGTAGGGGGCGGCGGCGAGGACGTCGCTGCGCGCCTCAAGGCGCGCGGCAAGTCCTGCGGCGTCCTCGAGCGGCCCCGGAACGGCCGTCACCTCGATGTGGGGGATGACGGCAAGCATCCGGTCGCGCACCTCCTTCTGGAAGCCGTTCATCACCGAGAGCACGATGATGAGCGCGGCGACGCCGAGGGCGATCGACGCGACCGAAATGCCGGAGATGAAGGACATGAAGCCGTCGCGGCGACGGCCCCGGCGACCCCGGCGCGTATAGGTGAGGCCGATCAGAAATTCATATGGCGTCTGCAAGACTCGTGACTCCGGCGCGGGGCGCGGCGCCCCTCGGTTTGGTTTCTGCGGGAGTCCCATTCTAGCGGCGGCCGGCCGCGCTTCCCGCGGGGTCCGCGGCGGATCGGTCCGGGCAGGCCGCAGGTAGAATTCCGGACATTATGACAACCGCCTTTTATCTTCTCCCCGGCGGCCGCCTCCCCCGCGAGGCGGCCGCCGAGGTGCTCGACCGTCTTGCGCCCGACGTGCGCGCGGCGCTCGAGCGCCTCGGAACGGGTCGCGAGCCGCCCGGACTCCAGCGGCTCTCCGAACCGCTTCATGAATATTCGCCCCACCGCGCGTGGCTCTGGAAGGTGCTCACGCACCGGCAGGGCGCGCCCGTGCTCGCGCCCTACGCGTGGCTCGCCGAGGGCGCGCCGAAGCTCGACCAGGCCTTCTGGGCACTGGACGCGTGGAAGCAGTCGCCCGAGGGGCGCTTCGCGCGCCTTGAGCTCCCCGAAGCGGAGCTCCCGCGCATCGCCTGCGCGGCCGACGAGGCGCTGCGCGCCCGCGGACTGCGGCTCATGATCTCCGGCCGCCGGCTCTACGCCGCGCGCCGCGAGCTCTTCGACTTCGACGCGCGCCCCTTCGAAGATCTCTGCGGCATGGAGGCCGCGCACTTCGGGCACCTCGCGCACCTCACGTCGGGCGCGGACGCCCCGGCCGTCCTTGAGCTTCTCGAAGAGTTGAAGCGTGCGCTCACCCCCATTCTGGGCGGCGCGCTCCGCGGCCTCTGGCTCTCGGGCGGGGGCTTTGCCGAACCGGTCTTCCCGCCCTCGACCTTCCGCGCGGTGGCGGCCGACGACCCGGTCGTGCTCGCCTGGGCCGAAGCCGCGGGGATCCCGCGCTCGGCCCTCGGGCGCTTGAGCGGCCGCACGGCCTGGCCCGCCGCCCCGACGGGCGACCGGATCGCGGTCCTGCCGCACCTCTACGAGGCCTGGCTCAGGCGCGACTGGGCGGCCTGGATCCGGGCGCTCCCCGAGGCGCTCGAAGCGCTCGAGCGCTGGCGCGGCCTCGAAAAGGCGGCCGGCATCGACGCCTCCGTCCTTGTGCTCTTCGGGCACGCCGATGCGGCGACGCTCGTTGCCGAAAAGAAGGGCGCCTTCGGACTCTTCCGGCGCGCCGCGAAGCAGCCGCTCGAGACGTGGCTGATCGATTCGGAGGCGGCCTGATGACGAAGATTCTTTCGCGCACCTACGACCTCCACGCCGCCGACCGGCTCGAGGAGGCCGGGTTCCTGCCTCCCGTCGCGCGGGCGCTCGCCGCGCGCGGCATCAGCAACAAGTCCGACCTCGAGCAGGAGTGGCGCGGCATGATCCCGCCCGCCGAGCTCGAGGGCGCGCGCGCTGCCGCCGAACGCCTCGCCCTCGCCCGCGAACGCGGCGAGCACGTCGTGATCGTCGCCGACTACGACTGCGACGGCGCGACCGCCTGCGCCGTCGGCATCCGGGGCCTCAGGATGCTCGGCATCAACGCCTCCTACTTCGTTCCCGACCGGGTGCTCCACGGCTACGGCCTCACGCCCACGGTGGTGGACATCGTCGCCGGGCGCACCCCGAAACCCAACCTCATCGTGACGGTGGACAACGGGGTTTCCTCGACCGCCGCCGTCGAGCGCGCGCACGAACTCGGCATCGAGGTCGTGATCACGGACCACCATCTCCCGGGCGCGGAGCTGCCGCGCGCCGAGGTGATCGTGAACCCGAACCTTAGCGACTCGCACTTCCCCTCGAAGAACCTCGCCGGGGTGGGCGTGATCTACTACGTGCTCCTCGCACTGCGGGCGCTCCTGCGCGAGCGCGGGCTCTACGACGCGGCGACGCAGCCGCGGCTCGACGCGCTCTCCGACTTCGTCGCCCTCGGCACGGTCGCCGACGTCGTGAAGCTCGACAAGAACAACCGCATCCTCGTCTCGCAGGGCCTGCGGCGCATCCGCTCGGGGCGCACGCACGCCGGACTCGAGGCGCTCTTCGCCATCGCCGGCAAGGATTGCCGCACGGCGTGCGTGCGCGACTTCGGCTTCGCCGTGGCGCCGCGGATCAACGCCGCGGGGCGCCTAGGCACCATGGAGAGCGGCATCGAGTGCCTCCTCTCGAACGACCCGGCGGCGGCCCTCGCCCTCGCCGAAAGCCTCAACTCGATCAACTCCGAGCGCCGGGAGCTTGAGAGCGAGATGCAGCTCGCCGCCGAGGCGGCGCTCGCCGAAACGGACGTGGAGCGGCGCACGACCTTCTCGCTCTACAACCCCGACTTCAACGAAGGCGTCGTGGGGCTCGTCGCGGCGCGCCTCAAGGAGCGCATCCACCGCCCGGTGATCGCGTTTGCGCCCACGGAGAACGGCGAGCTCAAGGGCTCGGGCCGCTCGATTCCGGGAATCCACCTGCGCGACATGCTCGACCTCGTCTCGAAGAGACTCCCCGGCGTCATCCTGCGCTTCGGCGGACACGCGATGGCCGCGGGCCTCTCGATTCTTCCGCAGTCCTTTTCCGACTTCTCGGCCGCCTTCGAGGAGGTGGTGCGCACGCACTGCGACGCTTCGGTCTTCGAACGCGTGGTCCTCACCGACGGCGGGCTCGCCCCGGATGAGATCACCGAGGCGCTCTGCACCGAGATCGACGCGCAGATCTGGGGGCAGGGGTTCGAAGCGCCGCTCTTCGCCAACGAGTTCACGGTCCTCGAGCAGACGCTCCTCAAGGACGCGCACCTCAAGCTCTCCCTCGGGCTGGGCGGCCAGCGCTTCGAGGGGATCTTCTTCCGCCACCGCGAGCCGCTTCCCGCCCATGCGCGGATCGCCTACCGGCCCGCGATCAACGAGTACCGCGGACGCCGCTCGGTGCAGCTCGTCGTCGAGGCCGCGGAATAGACCGGGAAACGCCCGGGAGAACCGCCCGGTTTTCCCAACGATTCCACCGGTTTGAGAGAGGGGGAGCGCCGCACGGCCGGCCGCTCCCCTGTTTTATAATTACTCGTTTTTATTCACCCGGGCGGAGCGCTCCCCTGCACGCGGAAGGCGGCCTAAGGCCGCCTTCCCCCGCCCCGCCCGACCACGCGCCGCGCCCGAGCGCGCCGCGCGCCCCTTCGACAGGAATTGAAATGGAAGCTGAACGCATCAATCAGATTGAAGGCCTCATCGAAGACCTGGGCCACCGGCTCGCCGAACTTCGGAGGTATCTTTGACGTCGACCGCAAGGCACGACGACTCGAAGAAGTCAATCGCGAGATTGAGAACCCCGACCTCTGGAACGACCCCAAGCACGCCCAGGAGGTGAGCAAGGAGAAGAAGATGCTCGACGACATCGTCGGCAGCTTCAACCGACTCACGCAGGGCGTCGCCGACGCCAAGGAGCTCTTCGAGCTCTCCGCGGCGGACGAAGACTGGGACGCCGTCGAGGCGATCGGGCACGACGTCGACGGCTACGCCGCCGAGGTCGGTCAGCTTGAGTTCAAGCGCATGTTCAACCAGCCGATGGACTCGGCCAACTGCTACCTCGAAATCCAGGCGGGTGCGGGCGGCACGGAGGCTCAGGACTGGGCGAGCATGATCGAGCGCATGTACATGCGCTACGCCGAGCGCAAGGGCTTCAAGGTCACCCTCGAAGAGGAGACCGCCGGCGAAGTCGCGGGCATCAAGTCCGCCACGCTCTTCATCGAAGGCGAATGGGCCTACGGGACGCTGCGCACCGAAACGGGCATCCACCGACTCGTGCGCAAGTCGCCCTTCGACGCGAACGCCCGCCGCCACACCTCCTTCTGCTCGGTCTACGTCTATCCGGAAGTGGATGACTCGATCGACATCGAGATCAATCCGGCCGACCTCTCGATCGACGTCTTCCGCGCTTCGGGCGCGGGCGGCCAGCACATTCAGAAGACGGAATCGGCCGTCCGAATCCATCACATCCCGACGGGCATCATCACGATCTGCCAGGACGACCGCTCGCAGCACCGCAACCGCGAGAAGGCGATGCAGCAGCTCAAGGCGAAGCTCTACGAACTCGAGATGCGCAAGCGCATGGAGGCGCAGACGAAGCTCGAGGAGCAGAAGTCCGACATCGGCTGGGGCCACCAGATCCGCAGCTACGTGCTCGACCAGTCGCGCGTGAAGGATCTGCGCACCAGCGTCGAGACGGGCAACACCGGCGGCGTGCTCGACGGCGACCTCGATCAGTTCATCGAGGCGAGCCTCAAGAACGGCGTGGGCGGCCTGTCCGCGGCGGACTAAGGCCCCGCAACCACCACAATCTCCGTCCGTCCGCGCCCCGCTCATGAAGGGGCCGCAGACGGGCAACCCTCCCCCCGGAAAGGAATTCCAAATGGCTCAGAACGAAGCCCAAGAGAAGCAGCCGACGGCGCAGGAAGCCGCGGCCGAGGAAAACCACATCATCGCGGAGCGCCGCGCCAAGCTCGCCGCCCTGCGCGCCGCCGGCGTCGCGTACCCGAACGACTTCCGCCGCACGGACCTCTTCGGCGACCTGCGCGCCAAGTACGGCGCCATGACCGCCGAAGAGCTCGAAGCGGCCGCTCCCGAAGTCGCCTGCTCGGGCCGCGTGATGCTCAAGCGCATCATGGGCAAGGCCTCCTTCTGCACCGTGCGCGACTTCACGGGCGACATGCAGTACTTCGTGCAGATGAACGAAGTGGGCGCCGACGCCTACGCCGCCTTCAAGACCTTCGACCTCGGCGACATCGTCGCGTGCCGCGGCGTGCTCTTCCGCACCCGCGCGGGCGACCTCGCGATCCGCGTCAAGGAGATCCGCCTGATGACCAAGAGCATCCGGCCGCTCCCGGACAAGCACAAGGGCCTGCAGGACACCGAGCTCTGCTACCGCCAGCGCTACGTGGACCTCATCATGAACGAGGAGTCGCGCAACCGCTTCCTCACGCGCTCCAAGGCGATCGCCGCGATCCGCCAGTTCATGCTCGAGCACCGCTTCCTCGAGGTCGAGACGCCGATGCTGCACCCGATCCCGGGCGGCGCGAACGCCAAGCCCTTCGTGACGCACCACAACGCGCTCGACATGGACATGTACCTGCGCATCGCGCCCGAGCTCTACCTCAAGCGCCTCGTCGTGGGCGGCTTTGAGCGCGTCTTCGAGATCAACCGCAACTTCCGCAACGAGGGCCTGTCGGTCCGCCACAACCCCGAGTTCACGATGATGGAGTTCTACGCAACGTACTGGACGTACCGCGACCAGATGGACTTCACCGAGAACCTTCTGCGCACGGTCGCCATTGCTGCGACGGGCTCCGCGGTCCTCAACTACCAGGGCCAGGCGATCGACCTCTCGAAGCCCTTCCACCGCCTCACCCCGCTCGCGGCGATCAAGAAGTTCGCCCCCGAGTACACGGACGAGGAGCTCCAGAACCCCGAGTTCATCCGCAAGGAGCTCGAGCGCCTCGGCGGCGAAATCCCGGTGGACGCCGGCCTCGGCGCCCTGCAGATGGCGCTCTTTGAGGAGACGGCGGAATCGAAGCTCATTGAGCCCACCTTCATCATCGACTACCCCGTCGAAATTTCGCCCCTCGCGCGCGCCTCCGACGCCGATCCCGCGATCACCGAGCGCTTCGAGCTCTACATCGCCGGGCGTGAAACCGCCAACGGCTTCTCCGAGCTCAACGATCCGGACGACCAGGCCGCACGCTTCAAGGCCCAGGCCGACAAGAAGAGCCACGGCGACGACGAGGCGATGTACTACGACGCGGACTACATCCGCGCGCTCGAGTACGGCCTCCCGCCGACCGCGGGCTGCGGCATCGGCATTGACCGCTTCGTGATGCTCCTCACGGACGCCCCGACGATCCGCGACGTGCTGCTCTTCCCGCACATGCGTCCCGAGAACTTCAAGGGTTAAGCCATGACGCCGGATGCCAAGACCCCGAAGGTCCGCGCATCCGAAGCGTTTGAAGCCCGCCTGAACGCCGCCTGCGCGGCGCTCTCGGCGGGCTTCTTCGTTTCGGACGCGGCGCTCGTCCCGGTGCGCTTCATGGAGCGCACGATCGGCCGCACGGACGAGGCGCACGCCCGGAGCGCCGCCCGGCTCCCGGGCGCGTCGCTGCGCGGCGGAGCACTCGTGCTGCCGCAGAACCTCGAGGCGTTTGGGGGAGCCATGCGCGACGCAGGGCTCTCCCAGGGCTGGCGCGGCGAGCTCCTCGACCTGCGCGTGCTCGAAGGTGTCGACGCGCAGCCCGGCGACGTGGTCGGGCGCATGGAGCGCGCGCTCTTTCGCCCCCTCGGAGCGGCCACGGCCGCCGTGCACCTCGTGGGGCACCTCAGGAGGCCCGCGTCCGAAGCCGACCCCGTCTTCATCCTCGGCCGGAGAAGCGCGAGCAAGCTCGTCGGCCCGGGCCTCTGGGACGGACTCGCCGCGGGGATGATCCGCGCGGGCGAATCCCCGGCCGAAGGGCTCGCGCGCGAGGCGGCCGAAGAGGCGGGGCTCGAGCGCATCGAGGCGGCGGACCTGTGCTCCCTCGGGCGTGCGTGGATTTCGCGCCCCGTGCGGGGCGGCTGGATGCACGAGATGAGCTTCGCCTATGCGCTGCGCCTTCCCGAAGGGTGGCGCCCGCGCCCCGTGGACGGCGAGGTCGAGCACTTCGAGGCGATGAGCGCGCTCGAGGTGCTCGAACTCATCGAAGGCGGACGGATGATGAAGGAGGCGGCGCAGGCGATGCTCCTCGCCTTCGGCCGGCTCTTGGCCTCCTGAGTCTTTCGGGGCAGGCGCCGAAGCGCACCCTGCTCCCGGAGTGGGCGCTCCCCACCGTCGGGATTCATGCGCTCCTTTCTTCCGAGCGCCTGGTGCTCGCCGCCCCCGCGGGCGCTCGTGGGCGCGGTCGAGGCGGCCGTGGGGCGGCAGGAGGAGGCTGACGGACGCCCCCCACGCAAAAGCCGCCCGGGGAGCGGGCGGCTCCGACGGGCGGCTTCAAAAGGAGTGCGGGGGCGAGTCAGTCGCGCTCGTCGAGCCACGCCTGCAGGATCGCCTCGAGGATGCGCTCGTTGGAGCGTTCCGGATCGTCCTTGAAGTCGGCAAGCTTCACCACCATGTCGTGAAGCTTCACGAAGGAGAGCGTCAGCGGATCGAGGTCGGGGTTTGCGTCGCAGAGCTCCTCGGCGATCCGCTGCGTGTCGGACCAGGTGAGCGCCATCGCCTTACTCCCGTTCGCCCACGACGTTGCGGTTGTACTTCGGGATCTCGATCACGATGTCGGCGTCGCCCAACTTCGCCTGGCAGGAGAGGCGGGACTCCGCGCACGCGCCCCACGCGGTGTCGAGATGGTCGAGCTCGTTGTCCGAGGGCTCGGAGAGCGAGTCGTAGCCTTCGCGCACGATCACGTGGCACGTGGCGCACGCGCAGTTGAATTCGCAGGCGTGGGGGATCTTGATGCCGTGGGCGAGAAGCGACTTGGCGAGGTTTGCGCCCGGTTCGGCTTCAAAGCTCGCGCCCTGCGGGCAGAGCTCTTCGTGAGGCAGTACGGTGATCTTGGGCATTTTCAAAACTTCCTTGCGGTTTTCTTCTTAGGGATCAACCGGGGCGGGCTGCGGCGCAGCTTCTGAGGTCTCCTTCCCGTCCCGGATGGGATGAAATTCAGTGTTCGGGCTTCGTGGGCGCGTCGTCGAAGAGCGCGTCGTTGACGGACTTCCCGGAGAGCGCGGCGCGGATCGAGCGGTCCATGCGCCGTTCGGCGAAGGTCTCCGTCCCCTTGGCGAGGGCGTCGGCCGCGGCGTGGATCGCCTCGGCGTCGGTGCCCGGCACCAGGGCGGCGAGCGCGTCGCCGAGGCGCTCGACCTCCGCGCGCTCCGCGTCGGAGAGGAGGTCCCCGTCGGTCGTGAGGGCGCTGCGGATGCTCTCGAGGAGCCGGCGCGCCTCAACCTGCTCCTCGCGGAGCTTGCGGGCGGCCATGTCGGCTTCGGCCGAGGCATTGCCCTCCTGGAGCATGCGCACGATGTCTTCGTCCGAGAGCCCGTAGGAGGGCTTCACGACGACGTTCGCCTCGACCCCCGTGGTCATCTCGCGCGCCGAGACGGAAAGGAGCCCGTCGGCGTCGATCTGGAAGGTGACGCGGATGCGCGCGGCGCCCGCGGCCATCGGCGGAATGCCGCGCAGCTCGAAACGCGCGAGCGAGCGGCACGCGTCCACCACCTCGCGCTCGCCCTGCACGACGTGGATCGCCATCGCGGTCTGTCCGTCGCGGAAGGTTGTGAAGTCCTGCGCGCGCGCCGTCGGGATGGCGCTGTTGCGCGGAATGATCTTCTCAACGAGCCCGCCCATCGTCTCAAGGCCGAGCGAAAGGGGCGTCACGTCGAGCAGCAGCCAGTCGTCGCCCTCGCCCGCGTTGCCCGCGAGCTTGTTCGCCTGCATCGCGGCGCCGACGGCGACCACACAGTCGGGGTCGATGCCGGTGAGGGGCTCGAACCCGAAGAACGCCTTCACCTCGCGGCGCACGGCGGGCATGCGGGTGGAGCCGCCGACGAGGACGACGCCCTCGATCGCGCTCTTCTCGATCTGCGCATCCGCGAGGACGCGGCGCACGGCGTCGATCGTCTCTTCGACGAGGGGGCGGGTCATCCGGTCGAAGTCCGCGCGCGTGAGGACGTGCTCGACCTTTCGGCCGTCCGAGAGCGTGAAGGCGACCGAGGTCGATTCGGCGTCGGTGAGCGCCTCCTTCGCCGCGCGCGAGCGGTCGAGGAGCTGTCGGCGGTCTTCGGGCGTGAGGCGCTCCGCGCCGCCGATGGCGGCCGCGACCGCGTCGTAGACGGCGTGGTCGAAGTCGTCGCCCCCGAGCGCGGCGTTGCCGCCCGTGGCGAGCACTTCAAAGACGCCGCGCGAGAGCTTGAGGAGCGACACGTCGAAGGTGCCGCCGCCGAGGTCGTAGACGAGGTAGAGGCCTTCGGCGCCGTTGTCGAGCCCATAGGCGAGCGCCGCGGCGGTGGGCTCCGAAAGGAGGCGCAGCACCGTGAGGCCCGCGAGCCGGGCGGCGTCCTTCGTCGCCTGGCGCTGCGCGTCGTCGAAGTACGCCGGCACCGTCACCACGGCGCCGGTGAGCTCGCCCCCGAGGCGCTTCTCGGCGCGCTCGCGCAGGGCCTTCAACACCTCGGCGCTCACTTCGATCGGGGACTTCGGCCCCTGGACGGTTTCGACGGCGACACCGCCCGCCGCATCCACGATGCAGTAGGGCAGCGCCGGGAGGTTCTTCAGATCCGCGCGGCCGCGCCCGATGAGGCGCTTCGCGGAGTAGATCGTGTTTTCGGGATCTTCTTCGGCGTGCGCGAGCGCCGTCCAGCCGGTCTGAACCGAGCCGTCGGCGAGAAAGCGCACGACCGAGGGAAAGAGCCGGCGGCCCTCTTCATCGGGGAGCACCTCGGGAGAGCCGGAAATCACCGTGGCGACGAGCGAGTTGGTCGTGCCGAGGTCGATGCCGACGGCGAGGCGGTGCTCATGGGGCGCCGCGGAGAGGCCGGGCTCGGCGATCTGAAAGAGGGCCATCTTAGATTCGTTCTGTTGATTGGGTTGCTAAAAAACGCATGGCGCACGGGGCCCCGCGCTCGAAGGGGACCCCGTTGGGCGCCGGGTCGACCTCAGAGGCGGCTCTCGGCGCCGCCCGCGGTCTGTTCGAGAAAGCGCGTGATGAACATCAGGCGGCGCGTGAGGTCGGCCGCGGCGGCGTAGTCCGCGCGGACGTCGATCGCGTCCGCAAGCTCGGACTCGACAGTGCGCTGCTCGGCGGCAGCCTCCGCGCGCACGGCTTCGCGGGCGGCGGCGTCCGCCGCCGACTCGATCGCGTCGCGCCAGGCCATCTGCTCAATGAGGAAGTCCACCGGCATGCGGGTGTTCGTTTCAGCGCCGACGGGGTGGCCGGCCGCTTCACAAAGGAGCGAGGCGCGCTTCACGGGGTCCTTGAGCACTTCGTAGGACTCGTTGATGCGTGCGCTCCACTGTTCGGCGACGCGTCGCTCGGCGACGGGACGGCCCGCGAAGCGGTCTGGATGGACCTTGAGGATCGCGCGTTCATGCGCGGCCTTGAGCGCTTCGAGGTCGATCGAAAACTTCGGCTCGAGCCCGAAGAGCTCGAAGGCGGAGAGCATTGCCATGGCGCGGGTCTCAGACGTTGAAGGACTCGCCGCAGCCGCAGCGGCTCTTCTCGTTGGGGTTCTTGAAGCGGAACCCCTCCTGCAGGCCCTCGCGGGTGTAGTCGAGCTCGGTGCCGTCGAGGTACGGCAGGCTCTTCTCATCGACGATCACCTTGACGCCGCAGCTCTCCCAGACCTTGTCGTCGGGGTTGACCGCGTCGGCGAACTCGAGCTTGTAGGCCATCCCGGAGCACCCGGAGGTCTTCACGCCGAGGCGCAGACCCACGCCCTTGCCGCGGCGCTCGAGGTACTTCTGCACGTGGCGGGCGGCGGCTTCAGTGAGAGTGACGGCCATCTTCAGTCCTCCTTCTTCGCTTCGTGGGCGGCCTGCTTATTGCGGTAGTCGGCGATGGCGGCCTTGACGGCGTCCTCGGCGAGAATCGAGCAGTGGATCTTCACGGGCGGGAGCGCGAGCTCGTCGGCGATCTCGGCGTTGGTGATTCTCCCGGCCTCGTCGAGGGTCTTGCCCTTCACCCATTCGGAGACGAGCGAGGAGGAGGCGATCGCCGAGCCGCAGCCGTAGGTCTTGAACTTCGCGTCCTCGATCACGCCCTCGTCGTTCACCTTGATCTGCAGGCGCATCACGTCACCGCAGGCGGGCGCGCCCACCATGCCGGTGCCGACGTCGTCGGACTTGGCGTCGAGCGTGCCGACGTTGCGCGGATGTTCGTAGTGGTCGATCAGCTTTTCACTGTAGGCCATTTTTCTGATTCTCCTCGCCTGCGGCTCCGGGACCCTTCTGAGTTCGGGGGCCGCCGCAGGCGGCTTCAATGGGATGTGTTTGGAATGGAGGTTGGGGGACTCGTGCGCCCGGCGGTCAGTGGTTCGCCCACTTGATGGACTTCAGGTCCATGCCCTGCTGGTGCATCTCCCAGAGCGGGGAGAGTTCGCGCAGGTGGGTGACCGCCTTCGTGAGGCATTCGACCGCGTAGTCGATCTCCTCCTCGGTCGTGAAGCGCCCGAGGGTGAAGCGGATGGAGCTGTGCGCGAGCTCGTCGTCGCGACCGAGGGCACGCAGGACGTAGGAGGGCTCGAGCGAGGCGGAGGTGCACGCCGACCCCGAGGAGACGGCGAGGTCCTTCACGGCCATCATCAGGCTCTCGCCCTCGATGAAGGCGAAGGAGACGTTGAGGTTGTGCGGAGACCGGTGCTCCCAGTCGCCGTTCAGGTACACGTCGGAGATGTTCTTGCGGATGCCGTCCCAGAGCCGGTCGCGCAGCGCCTTGAGGCGCGGGATCTCGGTGGCCATCTCCTCGCGGGCGAGCCGGTACGCCTCGCCCATGCCGACGATCTGGTGCGTCGCGAGCGTGCCCGAGCGCATGCCGCGCTCGTGGCCGCCGCCGTGCATCTGGCACTCAATGCGCACGCGCGGACGACGGCGCACGTAGAGCGCGCCGATGCCCTTGGGGCCGTAGACCTTGTGGCCCGAGAGGCTCATCAGGTCGACCTTGAGGCGGTCCACGTTGAGGTCCATCTTGCCCGCGGCCTGCGTCGCGTCGCAGTGGAAGATGATGCCGTGCTCGCGGCAGAAGGCGCCGATGCGCTCGAGGTCCTGGATGACGCCGATCTCGTTGTTGATCGCCATCACGGAGACGAGCGTCGTGTCGGGACGAACGGCCGCCTCGAAGTCCTCCCAGCGGATCAGGCCGTTTTCCTGCACGTCGAGGTAGGTGACCTCGTAGCCCTCGCTCTCAAGGTGGCGCATCGAGTCGAGCACGGCCTTGTGCTCGGTCTTCACCGTAATCAGGTGGCGGCCCTTGTCCTTGTAGAAGTGCGCGGCGCCCTTGATCGCGAGGTTGTCGGCCTCCGTCGCGCCCGACGTGAAGACGATCTCGCGCGGATCGGCGCCGATCAGGGCGGCGATCTGGGTGCGGCCTTCCTCAACCGCCTTCTCGGCCTCCCAGCCGTAGGCGTGGCTGTGCGAAGCCGGATTGCCGAACTTGTCGTGCAGGTACGGCACCATCTTTTCAACCACGCGGGGATCGCAGGGGGTGGTGGCGGAGTAGTCGAGATAAATCGGAAGCTGCATTTTCAGAGAGTTCCTTTTGTGAATGCGCCTGAAAGCCGTTCGAAGGGGTTGCCGGTTCTTCAGGCCGCCTGATGGTTGGTCCGTGCCCCGCTCTTTCTCACCGGGATGACCGCCGGGACCGTCGAGCGCCCGTCTTCGCGGCGGTGTTCTTCGGCCTCCTTCACGAGGTCCGCGAGGGTGATCCCCGCGAGGAAGCGCTCGATCACGTTGTTGAGGTCTTCCCAGAGATGGTGCGTGAGGCAGGACGCGCCGCCCTGACACGTGCCTTCGCCCCCGCACTGCGTGGTGTCCATGTTCTCGTCCACGGCGAGAATGATCCGGTCGATGGAGACGGCCCCGGCGGGCTCGGCGAGGCGGTAGCCGCCGCCCGGACCGCGCGTGCTCTCGACGAGGCCGGCGCGGCGCAGACGGCAGAAGATCTGCTCAAGGTACGGCAGCGAAATCTTCTGTCTTTCGGCGATCTGCGCGATCGGGATGGGCGAGCCGCACGCCTGCGTCTGCATCGCGAGGTCGAGCATGGCGGTGACGGCGAAGCGCCCCTTCGTGGTGAGCTTCAAAGCGTTCTCCTCTGTGTGCGCCCGCGTCTTCGCACCGCCCTCCGGGGATGGGGGCGGCGGGGGACCGAAGGACCGGACGCCGCAAACCTGACTAAATCAGTCAAATTTCGGGACGAATTCTACTCTGCCAATCCCGACGAAACAAGTCAGGAATTAGGGTTTTCGCCCAGATCAAACCGGCGTGCTGCGCTTAACGAAAAGCCGCCCCGGAGGGCGGCTTCAGAGGGCTTGGGCGAAGGGAGGAATCAGCCCTTCTTCGCGGCGGCAAGCTCGGCCTTGAGCTGCTTCGCCTTCTTCTCGTAGTTCTCGATGAGCCCCTCGCAGGCGTCCGAGCAGTAGTCAAAGGCCTGCACGAAGCCTTCGTTCACGCCGAAGTACGGGTCAGGGACGACGGCCTCGTCGAACTCGTTGGCGTAACGCATGAGGAGCTGGATCTTGTACTGGTAGGGCGCCGGAGCGTGCTGCTGCAGCTCGGTGAGCACCTCCCAGTCCATCGCGAGGATGAGGTCGTAGTCGGCGAAGTCCGAGGGCTGGATCTGGCGCGCGCGGTGGTCGGCGATGTGCACGTCGCGGCGGCGGCAGATGAGCACGGCGCGGGGATCGCACGGATCGCCCGCATGGGCGCTCGACGTGCCCGCGCTCGAGGCCTCGAACACGTCATCGAAACCCGCCTCCTTGACCTTCTTCTTGAAGATCGCCTCGGCCATCGGGCTGCGGCAGACGTTGCCCGTGCACACGAACAGGACTTTTATTTTCTTTGCATCCATGGTGTTGACTACCGATTCGAGGAAGTTTCGGGGGATCCACCGGCAGACAGGTTCCGGGAGGAAGGGAGTGGGAGAAAAGGCCGATGTGGCGCCGCCAAGGCACCACATCAATGGTACTGCACCGTCCGGCCCGTGCCTAGAGGCGTTTTCACTTGAAAAAGAACTAGTTCTCGGCGGATGCGCCGAAGGCCGCGGTCCGCAGGCGCTTGATCTCCTCGCGGATGCGTGCGGCGTTCTCAAAGTCGAGGTCGCGCGCATAGGCCATCATCTGCGCTTCGAGCGCCTTGAGGCGCGCCGAAAGCGCCTTCTCGTCGCCCGCGGCGGCCGCCTCATCGGCGCGCGCGTCGGCCGAGGCCGCGACGTCGGGTCCGCGGTAGACGCCGTCGATGATCTCGCGGATCTCCTTCACGACCCCGCGCGGCGTGATGCCGTGGGCCGCGTTGAAGGCCTCCTGCTTGGCGCGGCGGCGTTCGGTCTCCGTGAGCGCGGCGCGCATGGAGTCCGTCACCCGGTCGCCGTAGAGGATCGCGCGCCCGTGGAGGTTGCGCGCGGCGCGCCCGATCGTCTGGATGAGCGAGCGCGTGCTTCTCAGGAACCCCTCCTTGTCGGCGTCGAGGATGGCGACGAGGCACACCTCGGGGATATCGAGCCCTTCGCGCAGCAGGTTGATGCCGACGAGGACGTCGAACGCCCCCGCGCGCAGGTCGCGGATGATCTCCACGCGCTCGACCGTGTCGATGTCGGAGTGGAGGTAGCGCACCCGCACGCCCTGGTCGGAGAGAAAGTCCGTGAGATCCTCGGCCATCTTCTTCGTGAGCGTGGTGACGAGCACGCGCCCGCCCGTGCGGGTGGTCTCGGTGATCTCCGAGAGGAGGTCGTCGACCTGCGTGACGGCCGGGCGCACCTCGACGGCGGGGTCGACGAGCCCGGTCGGACGCACGACCTGCTCGACCACCTCGCCCCCGCTCTTCTCGAGCTCGTATTCGGCGGGCGTAGCGGAGACGAAGATCGAGCGGCGCATCTTGCGCTCGAACTCATCAAAGCGCAGCGGCCGGTTGTCGAGCGCCGAGGGGAGGCGGAAGCCGTAGCGCACAAGGGTCTCCTTTCTCGCGCGGTCGCCGCGGTACATGCCGCCGAGCTGCCCCATCATCACGTGGCTCTCGTCGAAGAACATCAGTGCGTCGGGCGGCAGGTAGTCGATGAGGCAGGGCGGGGCGACCCCGGGCGCGAGGCCCGTGAGGTGGCGCGAGTAGTTCTCGATCCCCTTGCAGAACCCGACCTGGTCGAGCATCTCGAGGTCGAAGGTCGTGCGCTGCTCGAGGCGCTGCGCCTCAACAAGGAGGTTTTCGCGCAGGAGCTCGGCCTTTCGTTCGGCGAGCTCCGCCTTGATCGTCCCGATCGCGCGGACGATGTCCTCGCGGGGCGTGACGTAGTGGCTCGCCGGGTAGACCACGAACCGCGGCACCTTTTGGAGCACCTTGCCGGTGATCGGGTCGAAGAGGAGGATCGCGTCCACCTCGTCGTCGAAGAGCTCGATGCGCACGGCCGTCTCCGCATGCTCCGCGGGGAAGACGTCGATCGTGTCGCCGCGCACCCGGAAGGTGCCGCGGGCGAACTCCATCTCGGTGCGCTTGTACTGCATGCGCACGAGCTGCCCAATGAGCGCCCGCTGCGGCTTCATGTCGCCCGTGCGCAGGATGAGGCGCATCTCGGTGTAGCTCTCGGGCGCGCCGATGCCGTAGATCGAGGAGACGGTGGCGACGAGGATGGTGTCGCGCCGCTCGAGGATCGACTTCGTCGCGGCGAGCCGCATCTGCTCGATGTGCTCGTTCACCGCCGCGTCCTTCTCGATGAAGAGGTCGCGCGCGGGCACGTAGGCCTCCGGCTGGTAGAAGTCGTAGTAGGAGACGAAGTACTCGACGGCGTTCTCCGGGAAGAAGTCGCGCATCTCCGCGTAGGTCTGGGCGGCGAGCGTCTTGTTGGGCGCGAAGATGATCGCGGGCACGCCCGCGCGGGCGATCACGTTCGCCATCGTGTAGGTCTTCCCCGACCCGGTGACGCCGAGAAGCGTCTGGAACATCAGTCCGTTCTCGAGCCCCTGCGTGAGCTTCTCGATCGCCTGCGGTTGGTCGCCCGCAGGGGGAAAGGGCTCGTGAAGGATGAAGGGCGAGTTCGGGTAGGTGACGGTCTGCACGAAAGGCGGTCCTGGGAAGAGGGAAATCCCTCCATTTTACGGAGAGCGCCCTCCCCGCGCGTACACCGGACCCAAAAAGAATCTATGAACATCAACAAATTGCGTCAGAATGCCTGCCGTAGTTACATTTTGTTACATTCTGGAACTTGCGGAAATGAAGGAAGCCACATAAACTTCACAGCCTTGATTCCCCGATAGCTCAGTCGGTAGAGCGACGGACTGTTAATCCGCAGGTCGCTGGTTCGAACCCAGCTCGGGGAGCCAAGAATTCCGAAGGGAGCGCTGATTGTTGATCAGCGCTCTTTTTTTGTCCATCAATTGTCTGCGTCTTCGCACTCAGGGTCCATCACCCTTGCGCAGAGCGCGCGCCCCACGCGTCCGGACTTCCGGAAAAGCGCTACGCAATTCGCCCGAGAGTCGCTGACGGATCCGGGTGGAAGGCCCTCCCCCGCAGAGCCCTCCCGCCGCCGGGACTCCTAGAATCAGTGGCATCGTCACTGCGTCCAGGAGGACCCACACATGCGCCACAGCGCCGAAACGCTCCGACGCGCCGCCCAAGGGTGGCTCGCCGCCACCGGGAGCGACCCCTATGAAGCCGAGGTCGTCGCCGACCATCTCGTCAACGCCAATCTCCGCGGCCACGACAGCCACGGCGTCGGCATGATCGCCGTCTACCGGGCGTTCCTCAAGGACGGGCGTCTGAGGCCCAACACCGCCCCGCGGATCCTCAACGACCGCGGCGCCATCCTGCAGTTCTCGGGCGACCGCGGCTACGGCCAGAGGATTGGGCACGACGCGACCGAGCAGGCGATCGCCCGCGCGAAGGAGACGGGCATCTGCATGTACACGATCGCGAACACCTGCCACCTCGGGCGCATCGGCACCTACGGCGAACAGTGTGCGGACGCGGGCATGGTGTCGCTCCACTTCGTGAACGTCACCCACCTCGATCCGCTCGTCGCCCCCTGGGGCGGCGCGGACGCCCGCTTCGGCACCAACCCCTTCTGCTGCGCGATTCCCGCGACCGAAAAGAACGGCCGCTTCATCCTCGACTTCGCCACCTCGATCGTGGCGATGGGCAAGACCCGCGTCGCCTACCTCGCGAAGAAGCGCTTCCCGCAGCCCGTGATGCTCGATGCCAAGGGCCAGCCCACCGACGACCCGAAGGTAATGTGGGAGGACCCGAAGGGTTCGCTCATGCCGATGGGGCTCTACAAAGGCGCGGGGCTCTGCTTCGCCTGCGAGCTCCTTGCGGGCCTCCTCTCGACGGGCGGCACCAACGCGCCCTCGCTTCTTGAGCGCGACGGCACGATCGTCAACAACATGACGAGCATCGTGATCGACCCGAAGGCGCTCTGCGACCTCACGTGGATGAAGCGCGAGATGGACGCGATGATCGAATACGTGAAGGCCTCGCCCGAACCCGATCCGAAGGGGAACCCGATCCTGGAGCCCGGCGAAATCGAGCGTGAGCGCACGGCCGAGCGCACCGCGAACGGCGTCGAGATCTCCGAGGGCGAATGGGCGAAGATCCGCGAAACCTGCGCCGAGGCGGGCGTCGAGGTCGAGGACTGAGTCCCCAGAGCGGCAGAACACCAACACGCACGACAAGGAACAGCACCGATGCGCCACAGCGAACACGAACTCAGAAACGCCGCCGAGAAGTGGCTCTCCGCCACCGGCAGCAACGCCTATGAAGCGAAGGTGGTCGCCGACCACCTCGTCAACGCCAACCTGCGCGGCCACGACAGCCACGGCGTCGGCATGATCGCCATCTACCGCGACTTCATCCAGGACGGGAGGCTCAAGCCCAACACCGCGCCCCGCCTTCTCAACGACCGCGGCTCGATCCTGCAGTTCGCGGGCGACCGCGGCTACGGCCAGAGAATCGGCCACGATGCGACCGAACAGGCGATCGCCCGCGCCAAGGAGACGGGCCTCTGCCTCTACACGATCGCCAACACCTGCCACCTCGGGCGCATCGGCACCTACGGCGAGCAGTGCGCGGACGCCGGCATGGTGTCGCTCCACTTCGTGAACGTACAGCACTTCCAGCCGCTCGTCGCCCCCTGGGGCGGCTCGGACGCGCGCTTCGGCACGAATCCCTTCTGCTGCGCGATTCCCGCGACCGAAAAGAACGGCCGCTTCATCCTCGACT
>CAJKCQ010000031.1 GCA_905198475.1 uncultured Sutterella sp.
GTCACTCGGACATGGAGGCTAGCTGTGTTTTTGTTGAGCTCATGCGCAAGCGGTTCCAGGAAGCTTTACTTCTGGGCAGATAATATTTGGCAGTTCCCTTAAGGGATAGTCGATCTAGACCTAGTCCGCCTACTTCTGGATGTGGTCCACGATGCCCTGGAGCTGATCAAGGCTAGAAAATTCAATCACGATCCGTCCGCGCCCCTTCTGGTTCGCCGTGAGCTTCACGACGGCGCCGAGCGTCTCGGCGAGCGCCTCCTCGAGCCGCTCGTCGTCGCGGGTCTTGATCACCACCTTCTTCTTGGGTGCGGCGCCTTCAATCATGCGGCGCACGAGCTCCTCGGTCTGCCGCACGGAAAGTCCGCGCGCGGCGACCGTCTTTGCAGCCGTCACCTGATCCGCGCCCGCGAGCGCAAGGAGCGCCCGGGCGTGCCCCATTTCAATCGCGCCGTCCATCACCATGGCCTTCACCTCGTCGGTGAGGGCGAGCAGACGCAGCAGATTGCTCGTCGCCGGACGAGAACGGCCGACGGCCTTGGCGGCGGCTTCATGCGTAAACTCGAATTCGTCGATCAGCCGCTGGATGCCCTGGGCCTCCTCGATCGGATTGAGATTTTCACGCTGGATGTTTTCGATGAGGCCGATCACGAGCGCATGCTCGTCGTCCACGTTTTCGATGAGGACGGGCACCTTCTCGAGTCCGGCTTGGCGGGCGGCGCGCAGGCGCCGCTCGCCCGCGAGCACCTCGTAACCGCCCTCGTCGAGCTCGCGCACGAGAATGGGGCTCAGGAGCCCCTGCTCGCGGATGGAGTCGGCGAGTTCGCTGATCGAGGCTTCGTCCATTCGGGTGCGGGGCTGGTAGCGCCCGGCCTGAATGAGGGAGGTTTCAACCTCGGCGAGGCGCTTCGCGCCCGGCGCATCGTCGAGCGCGTCCGCTCCGACCTCGCCCACGAAGAGCGCGTCGAGACCGCGCCCGAGTCCCTTTTCCTTCTTCTTGACAGACATCTCTTCCTCAGGCCTTGGGTTCAATCCGGGCGATGATTTCGTCCGCAAAGGCCTTGTAGGCCATCGCGCCGCGGCTAGAGCGGTCGTAGACCACGCCGGGCTTGCCGTAGCTCGGCGCCTCGGCGAGGCGCACGTTGCGCGGGATGATCGTGTTGAAGACCTTGTCGCCGAAGTGCTTCTTGAGCTGTGCGCTCACCTGCTGCTGCAGCGTGATGCGCGGATCGAACATCACGCGCAGAATGGAGATGATCCGCAGGCCGGGATTTTTCTCCGCGTGAACGCGCCGGATGGAGCTCACGAGATCGGTGAGGCCCTCGAGCGCGAAGTACTCGCACTGCATCGGCACGATCACGCCGTTGGCGAAGCAGAGCGCGTTGAGCGTGAGCATCGAGAGGCTCGGCAGGCAGTCGATCAGAATGTAGTCGTAGCGGTCCTTCACCGGTCCGAGCGTCTTCTTGAGGCGCTGGTCGCGCTCGCGGATGCTGATGAGTTCGATTTCGGCCCCCGAGAGCTCCCGGTTGGCCGGCAGCACGTCGAAGCCGCCCGACTCGCTCCTGCGCACGACGTCGTCGAAGGACTTCAGTCCGAGCAGCAGTTGGTAGACAGAGCACTCCACCTCACGCTTGTCGATGCCGCATCCCATCGTGCCGTTGCCCTGCGGATCCAGATCAACGAGCAGAACCCGCCGGCCGCGCAGCGCTAGACCCGCGGCGAGGTTGACGGTCGTGGTGGTCTTGCCCACGCCGCCCTTCTGGTTGGCGATGCAGAAAACGTGTGCCATGAGGTGAAAGCATGTCCGCGACGGCTCCCGAAGCGCCGCCGCGAAAAATGTAGGACTGGAGCGATGGGGCACATTCTAGCGAAAGCGCCCCGCCGGCCCGGTCGAAACGCTACTTGCCGAGCGTGAGCCAGAGTTCGGAGAATCCCTGCCAGAAAATCGACACGCCGAGGCAGATCAGAATGAAGGCGAAGACGCGCGCGAGGGCGTCGGCGCCCGCCGCACCTACGGAGCGGCTCACGCGGTCGCTGTAGCGGAAGCAGATCCAGATCACGAGCACCGTCGCCACGATGGCGGCGAGCGTCCCGGTGAGGTTCTCCACGTTGTAGGGCAGGCTCGTGCCGAGCGCCACCGTGACGGCGATCGCGCCCGGACCGGTCGTGAGCGGCAGCGTGAAGGGGTAGAAGGCCATCGCCTTGAGCCGCGAGCGCGGTAGCGCGAGCGGCGGCTCCTTGGCGCTGCTCTCGTCGTGCGAGGGCGCGTTGAGGGCATTCCAGCCGGCGGCGAAGAGCACCATGCCGCCCGCGCAGCGCAGCACGCCCACGGAGATGCCGAAGAAGCTGAGGATGAGGTGTCCCGCAAAGAGGCACACCACGAGGATCACGAAGGAAAAGATCGCGATGCGGCCGGCGACGTAGGCGCGGTCGGAGTCCGACAGATGGCTCGAGAGCGTGACGAAGAACATCGCCCCGCTGAAGGGGTTGATCACCGGCACGAGCGTCGTGAAGGTGTAGATGAAGGCGCCGAGAAGCGTCGCGGGAAGAAAATCCATTTCCTCTTACCTCCGTTGGTCGGCGGGCGTGATCACCACGAGATGCCTGTCTTCGTCGAGCCCGGGCACGGTCATGCGCTCGACCGCCTCCACGCGCACCCAGGCGGGAAGCGCCGTGAGCTCCTCTTCGGGCATCACGCCCTTCATCGCCAGCCAGCGTCCGCCCGGCGCGACGAGGGGGCGCGTGAGGGTGACGAAGTCCGTGAGCGAGGAGAAGGCGCGGCTCGTGACGACGTCCCAAGAGCCGCTGAGCTTCTCGACGCGCCCGTGAACGGCGCGCAGATTGCGCAGCCCGAGCTCGATCGCCGCCTGGTTGACGAAGGCGGCCTTCTTGCCGACCGCGTCGATGCCGGTCACCTGAAGCGCAGGGCGCAGCACGGCCGTCGGAACGGACGGGAGCCCGCCGCCGCAGCCCACGTCGAGGAGAGAGGCCGCTGCGGGCGCGAAGCGGTCGATCAGGGGCGAGAGCGCCGCCGAGTCGAGCAGGTGGTGCGTGAGCACCTCCTCGGGGCGACGGATCGCCGTCAGGTTGTAGACGCGGTTCCACTTGAGCAGCAGCGCGGCGTAGCCCGCGAGCGCGTCGACCACGCGGTCGCCGTTCTCAAGTCCAAGGTCCGCAAGGCCGGAGCGCAGAAGGTCCGTATTGATGGCGGAGGAGGTCATCGTGTACTCAATGAGAGGATTCGGAGCGCTTTTCGGGAGCGAGCGATCCCTTGTCGCGTTGATAGTAATAGCGCCGCTTGAGGTGGACAAGCAGGAGCGCAACGGCCGCCGGCGTGACGCCCGAGACGCGCGAGGCTTGGCCGAGGGTCTCCGGGCGCGCCGCCTTGAGCTTCTGGCGCACCTCGAAGGAGAGGCCCGTGACGGCGTCGTAGTCCATGTCGGCCGGGACGGCGAGCGACTCGTTGGCGGCCGCCTTCTCGATCTCGTCCTTCTGGCGCTCGACGTAGCCCGCGTACTTCACCTCCACCTCGACCTGCGTGCGCTCGACGCGGTCGAGGTCGGAGAAGTCTGCGACGGGCGAACCGTCCGCACGCTTCATCGTCATGAGCGCGTCGAAGCGGACGTTCGGGCGCGCGAGCAGACTGCGCAGCGGATATTCGCGCTCGATGCCTGTGCCGAGCACCCGCTCGGCCTCCGCGGCAGCGACGATCTTCGGATTCACCCAGGTGTCGCGGAGCTTCTCGAGCGCGCGCGCGACGCGCTCGGTCTTGCGGCAGAAGTACTCCCAACGCGCGTCGTCCACGACGCCGAAGCGTCTGCCGGCGGGCGTGAGGCGCACGTCGGCGTTGTCCTCGCGCAGGCTGAGGCGATACTCCGCGCGGCTCGTGAACATGCGGTAGGGCTCGGTGACGCCCTTCGTCGTGAGGTCGTCCACCATGACGCCGAGGTAGGCCTCGTCGCGCTTCGGGGTCCAGGGCTCCTCGCCGCGCGCCGAGAGCGCGGCGTTGATGCCGGCGAGCACGCCCTGGGCCGCGGCCTCTTCGTAGCCCGTCGTGCCGTTGATCTGGCCGGCGAAGAAGAGCCCCGGCATCGCCTTCGTCTCGAGCGAGCGCTTCAGGCCGCGCGGATCGTAGAAGTCGTACTCGATCGCGTAGCCCGGACGGATCAGATGCGCGTTCTCGAGGCCGGGCATCATGCGCACCATGCGCAGCTGCACGTCGAAGGGCAGACTCGTCGAGATGCCGTTCGGGTAGAACTCGCGCACGTGGAGCCCTTCGGGCTCGAGGAACACTTGATGACTGTCCTTCGAGGCGAAGCGCTTCACCTTGTCCTCAATCGAGGGGCAGTAGCGGGGGCCGACGCCCTGAATGACGCCGGCGTACATGGGAGAGCGGTCGAGGTTCGCGAGGATGAGTTCGTGCATCTCGCGGGTCGTGCGCGTGATCCAGCAGGGCATCTGCCGCGGATGCGCCGCGGCCGGGCGCATGAGCGAGAAGTCCGGCACCGGATCCAGATCGCCCCACTGCTCCTCGCAACGACTGAAGTCGATCGTCCGGCCGTCGATGCGCGCGGGCGTGCCGGTCTTGAGGCGTCCCTGCGGCATGCCGAGCTCCTTGAGGCGTTCGGCGAGCCGCACGCTCGCCGGGTCGCCCATGCGGCCCGCCTCATAGTGCTCGAGTCCGATGTGCACGAGGCCGTGGAGGAAGGTGCCCGCGCAGAGCACCACGGCGCGCGAATGGAAGCGGATGCCCGTCTTCGCGACGACGCCGCAGGCGCGGCCGCCCTCGACGATCAGATCGTCGGCGGCCATCTGGAAGACGGTGAGGTTGGGCTGCCCCTCGATGCGCTCGCGCATGGCGCGCCGGTAGAGCTGACGGTCGATCTGCGCGCGCGTGGCGTGCACGGCCGCGCCCTTGGAGGAGTTGAGGATGCGGAACTGGATGCCCGCCTCGTCGGTCACCTGCGCCATCGCACCCCCGAGGGCGTCGAGCTCCTTGACGAGATGGCCCTTGCCGATGCCGCCCACCGACGGATTGCAGGAGAGCTGCCCCACCGTGTCGATGTTGTGCGTTATCAAGAGCGTCCTGCACCCCATGCGGGCGGAGGCGAGGGCCGCCTCCGCGCCGGCATGGCCGCAGCCGACAACGATGACGTCGTAGCTTTCGGGGTACTCCATGATGAAATCTTCCTTCTGATGCCGCCGGCGCCTACTTGCCGATGCAGAAGCGGCTGAAAATGATGTCGAGGAGGCCTTCGGCGTCCGTCTCGCCGAGAATCTCGCCGAGCGCGCGTCCGGCGAGCCGGAGCTCCTCGGCGAGGAGCTCCATCATAGCGAAGCCAGCCGCGGCGATTTCCTCGGCGCGTCCGAGATGAAGCGCGGCGTTGCGCAGGCATTCGAGATGCCGCTCTCGGGCGAGGAAGAGCCCCTCGGTGTCGCCCGCCATGTCGGTGAGTTCGAGCACGCGCGCCTTGAGTTCGTCGAGCCCCGCGCCGGTCTTGGCGGAGATCACCGCCGCGCCGGCGGCGCGAAGCGCCGCAAGGCGCGCTTCACCGGCCATGTCGGCCTTGTTCGCCACAACGAGGAGCGGCGCGTCCGGACGCACCGCCTCGCGCACGCGCCCGAGCGCCGCCTCGTCGTCGGCGATGCGCCCCGAGGCGTCGGTGAGCGCGAGAATGACGTCGGCTTCGGAGACGGCGCGCATCGAGCGCTCGATGCCCTTGCGCTCGACCACGTCCTCGGTTTCGCGCAGCCCGGCCGTGTCGACGATGCGCAGCGGCACGCCGTCAAAGGCCGTCCAGTATTCGATCCGGTCGCGGGTCGTGCCGGCGATCTCGGTGACGATCGCGATCTCCTCGCCCGCGAGCGCGTTGAGTAGGCTCGACTTGCCGACGTTGGGCGCTCCCACGAGCGCCACGGTGAGGCCTTCGGCGAGCACCGCCCCGCGCCGCGCCGTCGCGAGGAGCGCCTCGATGCGCTCCCGGGCGCCCTTCATGCGTGAGAGGATCTCCTCTTCGCGCAGTCCGTCGAGCTCCTCCTCAGGGAAGTCGAGTTCGGCTTCGGTGAGGGCGCGCGCCTCGTCGAGAAGCGCTCCCGCCCCGCGCACGGCGCGCGAGAACTCGCCCGTGAGCGAACGGGCGGCCGCCTGCGCCGAGCGCTCGCTCACCGCGTCGATGAGGCCGCCGACGGCCTCGGCCTGCGCGAGGTCGAGCCGGCCGTTCAGAAACGCGCGCTTCGTGAATTCGCCCGGTTCGGCGATGCGCAGCCCGATCCCGGAGAGCTTGCGGAGCGCCGCGCGCAGGATGAGGCGCAGCACCATCGGCCCGCCGTGAGCCTGGATTTCGAGCACCGCCTCGCCCGTGTAGCTGCGCGGCGCGTCGAAGTAGAGCACGACCGCCTCGTCGAGGAGCGCCCCCTCGGCGTCCGTCACCGGCAGCAGGTGCGCGCGGCGCGCCTCGATCCGGCGTCCGGGAAAGAGCGTTCCGAGCACGACGGGCGCGAGGGCACCGCCGAAGGAGAGCCGGACGATGCCGACGGCGCCACGGCCCGGCGCGGTGGCGACGGCAATGATGGGATCCTTGTCGCTGAATTGCATGATCTCTCTTCCAAACTGCTGCGCGGCGGCCGGCCGAAGCCGGCGTGCTACGCTCGTTCTTCGTTTTCTCCAGGAGCCGCCCTCATGTCGCTCAATGGTCCGGGTTCTCCCCGGCACGATTCCTTCTTCGGTCCCGCACTCGCAGGCGTCTGCATCGCCGTCGTGCTCTCCGTTCCGGCGGCGGCCTTCACCGCCCGCTTCTTCGGCGACACCTACTCGACCCGGGCGGCCGTCTACTGCGGCTTTCTGCTCTGGGTGGTCTGCGGTGCGGCCGCGGTGTTTCTGAAGACCTGGCGCGCCGAGCAGGACGGACTCACCCCGGGGCGCATCGTGCTCTGGTTCGTCTCCGTCTGGCTCTGGCCGCTTCTGCTCGCCGCCTCGGCGCTCACGAAGAAGCGCGGCTGAGAAGCAGAAGGCCGGGAGCCCCTTCCGTAGGGAAGGATCCTCACCGGCCTTCTGGCGCGGGAGCGCCCGGCTTCCTCCTCAGGAGGGCGCGGACGCCCGTCGCGGCGTTCGACTACTGCTTGGCGAGCCGCTTGGCGCGCTCTTCGGCGATGGTCTTGTTGATCCACCACTGCTGCGCGATCGAGAGCACGTTGTTCGTGAGCCAGTAGAGCACCAGGCCGGCGGCGAACACGAAGAACATGATCGAGAACACGAGCGGCATGATGTACATCACTTTCGCCTGCACGGGATCGGTGGGCTTCGGATTGAGCAGGATCTGCAGGAACATCGTCGCAGCCATGAGCAACGGCAGGACGAACCACGGATCAGGCATCGCGAGGTCGTTCACCCAGAGGATCCAGGGGGCGCCGCGCAGTTCGACGGAGCCCTGAAGGACCCAGTAGAGGGCGAGGAAGACCGGGATCTGCAGGAAGATCGGGAGGCAGCCGCCGACCGGGTTGATCTTCTCGGTGCGGTAGAGCTCCATCATCGCCTGGTTGAGGCGCTGCTTGTCGTCCTTGTACTTGTCCTGAAGGGCCTTCATGCGCGGCGTGACCTCCTTCATGCGGGCCATCGAACGATAGCCGGCGGCGGAGATCGGGTAGAGCACGGCCTTCACGATGCAGGTGAGGAGCACGATCGCCCAGCCCCAGTTGCCGACGATGCCGTAGAGGAAGTCGAGAAGCCAGTAGATCGGCTTGGCGAGGAAGGTAAGCCAGCCGTAGTCCACGACGAGCTCGAGGCCCGGAGCGAGCTGCTCGAGACGCGCCTGCTCCTGCGGACCGGAGTAGAAGGTCGCGGCGTCGGTGGCGGAGGCGCCCGGAGCGAGCTCCTTCATCGTGATGAGCGTGCCGACGGAGTAGAGGTCCTTGGAGACCTCGCGCGCGTAGTTGAGGCGCGACTCGCCCTGCGCCGGAATCCAGGCGCTCACGAAGTGGTGTTGGACCATCGCGAGCCAACCGTTATCCGTCTTCTCGACGAACTTGGCGTCCTTGTCGCGGATGTCGGAGAAGTCGAGCTTCTGGAAGTTCTCTTCGGACGTGTAGAAGGCCGGGCCGGTGAAGGTCGAGTACATCGAGTTGTCGCCGGCGGGCTTGGAGGAGTCGCGGGTGATCTGGTAGTAGATCTGCGGCGCGATCGCCTTGTCCGTTTCGTTCTTCACCGTCGTGGAGACGTCCACGCCGTAGAAGCCGCGCTTGAAGGTGTAGGTCTTCACGACCTTCACGCCGCCCTTGTCGGCCTCGAAGACCACGTCGAGCTTGTCGCCGCCGTCAAGGCTGAGCTGCTTGCTGACGAGACGGAACTCGTCGGCGTGCGTGGGATAGTCGCCGCCCACGAGGCCGCTCTGCGCGACGTAGGTGTGCGAAGGCACGGCTTCGAGGAGCTTCACGTTGCCGAGGTCCTTGGCGGGCTCGCGGCCGAGGATCATGCCGGCAAGGCCGACCTGCGTCCAGTCCGCCTGCTGCGGGAACAGGAGCATCTCGGTGCCGACGATGCGGGCGCCCTGAAGGTCGAACGTGACCTTCATGCGGTCGGTCGTCACGACCACCGGTTCCTTGACGGGAGCGGCGGCCTGAATCTCAGGAGTCTGCTGCGCGGCGGCCGCAGGCGCGGGAGCGGGAATGGAGGCGGTCTGATCCGCCTGAGCGGTCTGCGCCTGTTCCGGAGCGCCGAAGAACGACTTTCCACCCTTGTAGACCTGATAGTTGTCCCAAAGCATGAAAAGCGAGCCGAAAAGAATCACCCACAGAAGGGCGCGCTGTACTTCTCTTCCCATAAAGCTCTCTTGAGTCTCGAGTAAAGCGGATTAAAAATGAAAGAGGGACCGTCCGCCGCGCCGGTCGTCCTTCGAATTCCGGCCGTCCGCGCAGTCGCCGCACCAGCAGCGCCATCTGAAGCACTCCGGCACGGGATCATAACCTCTGCCGCCCAAGGGGTGGCAGCGCAGCAGCCGCATGATCATGAGCCATCCGCCCTTGAGCGCGCCGTAGCGCTCAATCGCCTCCATCGCGTACTGGGAGCAGGTGGGGATGTAGCGGCACTCCCGGCCCACCCAGGGCGAGAGCGTGATCTGATAGAGGCGGATCAAGCCTCGGAGGAGCCGCCCGGCGGGAGTCATGACTTCTGCGCGCGGCGCACCCCGACGCGGCGGCGCGCCCGTTCAAGGAGCGCCTCCATGAGCGCGCGGGCGTCGGCGTGAAGCGTCTGCTTGAGCGCCGTGCGCGACTCCGCTCCGAGGGAGTGCAGTCCGACCTTGAGCCGCAGCGAAACGTCCATGCCGAGGCCCTCGGCCTCAAGCAGCGCACGCAGCTCAGGCAGCCTCAGGCGGGCGGCCTCGCGCAGCGCGCGCTTGACGATCGCGCGGTCGACGGAGAGCGGCGCATTGTGCTTGCCCACCGTGACGCCGACGCGGATGCGTCCGGCCTCCTCGTTCTCGAGGCATG
The DNA here is from genome assembly GCA_905198475.1 of uncultured Sutterella sp. Lineage (GTDB taxonomy): Bacteria > Pseudomonadota > Gammaproteobacteria > Burkholderiales > Burkholderiaceae_F > Sutterella. The sequence goes on from CAJKCQ010000031.1 coordinate 9,481, forward strand.
AGGCGTTCAGACATGCAGAATGGACGCGAAACGACCGCTCGTTTCGCGTCCTCAATATCACCCCGAAGTCGGCCGTCCGAATCAGACGGCAGGTGCGGGGGAAACTGAATTTCTCCGTCGGGCTTGCGGACACGACAGCATCCAGCCGCGGGATCCGTCGCGCTCTGATTAGAGGGCGAGGACGTGACGGCCCTTGGCGCGGCGGCGGGCGAGAACGCGGCGGCCGCCCTTCGTGCGGCTGCGGACGAGGAAGCCGTGCGTGCGGGCGCGCTTGGTCTTGGAGGGCTGGTAGGTACGCTTGGTAGCCATGATTGTTTCCTTTGTCTCGTGAGAGATGCTGCGGGGCGTGCTTTCAGACGCCCCGTGCGGATGAAGAATACAGAGCCGCGCACCGTCGGCGCGGCGCTCTGACGCATTCCTCTTGGTCTCACATGCCCTGCTTGTGCGGGCGGGACTGGAGGAAGCCTAGAAAAGCTCGCTATTACACATCAGGTTCCGGGGTCTTGTCAATTCCAGACCTGTGGAAAAATGCGCGCCGGAGCGGGCGCTCCCCCTCCGGAGCGTCGTTTCAGCGACGCTCCGGGTTGAATCGCCGCGGCTGGATTCACTACATGTTGTGCTCTCAATCCATTCGACCACATAAGCTTGTGCAAAGCTTATTTAAGTGAATGGCTACTCTTCTAAATACGCCTTGTTTTCTAGGGAAGTTTATTCACAGAGCTTTGTGGATAATCGCCGCGGCGGGCCGTTTCCCCCTGTCAATTGTGGATAACTATTTCTTTGGATTTCAAATAGTTGAAAGGTCGTCCACAGGCCGCTTCGGGCGCCGCCGTACCCCGCCGGGGTAAAGCGGGTAAAATGATCTTTTGTGCTCAAGTCACCGAGCGCCTCGGCGGCGCGCTCAGCGCGCGCCCGGCGTCAACGTTCAGATCTTTACGCGACCTATGCAACTCTTCTGGCAACAGTGTCTGGGGAACCTCAAGCAGTCCACGCAGAACGCCCCGAGAATCTACGACACGTGGTTCAAGGTTCTGAACCCGGTCTTCTGGGATGAAGCGAACGGCGTGCTGACGCTCGAGGCCCCCGCCTCCAAGGTCCGCTACATCCGCGACTCGTATCTGAAGAACATCCAGATGATCGCCGGGCACGTGCACGGCCAGCCCGTGACGGTCTCGCTCGTGCCCGCCCAACAGCGGCAGGCGCCCGAGTCCGAAACGTCCGGCCCCGGGCCTTCGGCCATGGACGTGCGCCGCCGCGAGGAGACGGGGCTGCTGCCCGGGCTTACCTTTGAAAACTACGTCAACGGCAACGCCAACCAGCTTGCCGTCGCCGCGGCCGAGCACGTCGCGACCACCACCGGCACGCAGTACAACCCGCTCTACATCTACGGCGGCGTCGGCCTCGGCAAGACGCACCTGATGCAGGCGATCGGCCACCGCTACCTCGACCTTCACCCCAAGGCGAAGGTGCGCTGCGTCTCGGCGCAGGACTTCATCAACGAATACACCGCCGCCGTGCGCGAATCGGCCAACAAGACGCACGCGAGCCTCGAGAAGTTCGACGAGCGCTACCGCAACCTCGACCTGCTGCTCATCGACGACGTGCAGTCGCTCTCGGGCGCCAAGGGCTCGCAGGGGCAGTTCTTCCGCGCCTTCGAGGCGCTCGTGCCGCACAACAAGCAGCTCGTGATCACCTCGGACACGTACACGCGCGGCCTGAAGGACATCGAGCCGCGCCTCATCTCGCGCCTCTCACAGGGGCTCTCGGTCGCGATCGAGCCGCCCGAATTCGAGATGCGCACGGCCATTCTGCTCAACAAGGCGAAGGCGATGGGCGTGAACCTCCCCGACGAAGTCGCCGCCTTCATCGCCAAGCGCCTCAAGTCCAACGTGCGCGAGCTCGAGGGGGCGCTGCAGCAGGTCGTCGCCTACCAGCAGTTCCAACCCTCGGCCTCCCGCGAGATCACGATCGACATCGCAAAGAAGGTGCTGCGCGATCAGTTCCAGGTGGTCAACAGCCTCATCACGATTGAGAACATCCAGAAGACCGTCGCCGACTACTACAAGATCAAGGTCGCCGACATGCACTCCAAGCGCCGTCCGGCCTACATCGCGCTGCCGCGTCAGATCGCCATGTACCTCACCAAGGAGCTCACGCAGCACAGCCTCCCCGAGATCGGCGAAAACTTCGGCGGCCGCGACCACACGACCGTCATGCACGCCGTGCGCAAGATCACTCAGGAGCGGCAGAGCAATGCCGAGCTCAACCACGAGATCCACGTCCTTGAACAGATGATCCGGGGCTGATTCCCGCGCCGCAGATGTCACACCGTATTTCATTTCTCCGTTCACCCAAATCATGAAGCTCATTGCCTGTCCCGTTGAAAACCTGCTCAAGCCCGTCAGATCCGTTTCCGGCATCGTGGAGCGCAACCAGTCCCTGCCGGTGGTGAGCAACATCCTGATCGAACAGACGGGCGGGTCCGTCTGCTTCGTCACCACCGACCTCGACATCCAGATCCGCACCACGGCCGACGTCGGCGTCCCCGGATCCGAGGGCCGCTTCACGGTCTCCGCGCAGAAGGCGAGCGAGATCCTCGCGGCGCTGCGTCCGCTCGACAACATCGAGGTCAGCCTCACCGAGGACGGCCTCGCCGAGTTCGCCACCTCCGGCGGCCGCTTCACGATGCAGACCCTGCCCGCGCAGGACTTCCCCGTGATCAAGCCGCAGAACTGGGCGAGCACCTTCAGCATCCCCTCCAAGACGCTGCGCTACCTGCTCACGATGACCGCCTTCGCCATGGCCCAGAAGGACATCCGCTACTTCCTGATGGGCGTGCTGCTCGTGGTCGAGGGCAGCAAGCTGCGCGCCGTCGCGACGGACACCCACCGCCTCGCCTACTGTGAGGCCGAGGTGGACGACCTCATGCAGGCCGAACGCGTCGAGGCGATCGTTCCGCGCAAGACCGTGCGCGAGCTGCTGCGCATCCTTCCCGAAGACGACACGCCCGTCGAGGTGAACCTCGGCGACACGCAGATCGGCTTCAACTTCGCGGGCATCGAGTTCTTCTCGAAGCTCATCGAGGGCAAGTTCCCCGACTACCAGCGCGTGATGCCCACCGAGGACACGAACCCGCAGTGCGTGCGTCTCAACCGCGAGGAGTTGCTCCTTGCGCTGCGCCGCGTGCAGATCCTCACCAACGAGAAGTTCCACGGCGTGCGCTGGCTCTTCAGCGAGGGCGAGCTTCTCATTCAGGGCAACAACGCCGAGCAGGAGGAGGCGAGCCAGACGCTCTCCGTGCCCTGGCGCTGGACCGATCTCGACATCGGCTTCAACCTCCTCTACATGATCGAGCTCCTCTCCAACCTCAAGAACGCCGAAGTCGACTTCCACTTCGCCGCGACGCCCAAGAGCGTGCTCGTGACCATGCCCGAGTCCACGAGCTTCCGCTACCTCATCATGCCGATGCGCATCTGATGAACACGTCCGCGCGTCGTCCCGAAGCGGACGGCGCGCCGCCGCGGACGGCCGCACGGGCGGCCGCGGCAAGCCCCATCAATCTGTAGCCGGCGCCGCCCGCCCTGCGGGACGGAGCACCGCGCCGGCGCGAAGAATTATTTTTCAGCAATGACTGAAGCGGAAATCCCCCAGAACGACGCGCCCGAGCGTCTTCCTCAGGTCGAAAACCTCGACGAGGTCCATCCCGATCAGAATCCGGCCGCCTACAACGCCTCGAGCATCCAGATCCTCGAGGGCCTCGAAGCGGTGAGAAAGCGCCCGGGCATGTACATCGGCGACACGGCGGACGGCTCGGGCCTGCACCACCTCGTCTACGAGGTGGTGGACAACTCCATCGACGAGGCGCTTGCGGGCTTCGCCACGCATGTGGAGGTCACCATCCACACGGACAACTCCGTCTCGGTGGTGGACGACGGCCGCGGCATCCCGACGGCGATCAAGTGGGACGACAAGCACGACCCGAAGAGAAGCGCGGCTGAAATCGCCCTCACGGAACTTCACGCCGGCGGCAAGTTCGACAACAACGGCTACAAGATCTCGGGCGGCCTGCACGGCGTGGGCGTCTCCTGCGTCAACGCGCTCTCGACGTGGCTGCGACTCACCGTGCGCCGCGACGGAGAGGCGCGCTTCCTCGAATTCCAGCGCGGACAGGTGCAGAACCGCATCGTCGAGCAGCAGCCGGATCCGGTGACCGGCGCCCTCGTGTCCGTCTCGCCCATGAAGCTCCTCGGGCCGACGAACCGCCGCGGAACCGAAGTCCACTTCCTGCCCGACACCACGATCTTCGAGCAGGTGACGGAGTTCAGCTACGAGACGCTTCTCTCGCGCCTGCGCGAGCTCTCCTTCCTCAATTCGGGCGTGGCGATCACGCTGCGCGACCTGCGCACCTCGCACGAGGCGCAGCTCAAGACCGACAAGGGCCTCATCGCCTACGTCGAGTACAAGAACCAGTCGCGCAACGTCCTCCACCCGAAGATCTTCCACGCGAAGGAGACCGTCATGTCGAACGGCTCCCCCGTCGAGGTGGAGATCGCCATGCAGTGGCAGGACGGCTACAACGAGAGCCTCACGGCCTACACGAACAACATCCCGCAGCGCGACGGCGGCACGCACGTCACCGGCCTGCGCGTGGCGATGACCCGCGTGCTGAAGAACTACATCGCCGAGCACGAGCTTGCCAAGAAGGCAAAGGTGGATCCCGAGGGCGACGACATGCGCGAGGGCCTCACCTGCGTGCTCTCCGTGAAGATCCCCCAGCCGAAGTTCAGCTCCCAGACGAAGGACAAGCTCGTCTCGAGCGAAGTGCGTCCCGCCGTCGAGGACGTGGTCTCCCGCGAGCTCGAGCTCTTCCTCGAGCAGAACCCGAACGACGCGAAGATCATCTGCGAGAAGATCGTCACGGCCGCCCGCGCGCGCGAAGCCGCGCGCAAGGCGCGCGACCTCACGCGCAAGACGGGCGTGGGCGGGGGGCTGCCCGGCAAGCTCGCGGACTGCCGCGAGAAGAATCCCGCCTACTCCGAACTCTTCCTCGTCGAGGGCGACTCCGCCGGCGGCTCCGCCAAGCAGGGACGCAACTCCCAGAACCAGGCCATCCTGCCGCTGCGCGGCAAGGTGCTCAACGTCGAGAAGGCCGCTCAGGACAAGCTCCTCGACTCCGAGCAGATCCGCATGCTCACGCTCGCGCTCGGCACGAACATCGGCAAGAACTTCGACATCTCCAAGCTGCGCTACCACCGCATCATCATCATGACCGATGCGGACGTGGACGGCGCGCACATCCGCACGCTGCTGCTCACGCTCTTCTACCGCCAGATGCCCGAGCTCCTTGAGAACGGCTACGTCTACATCGCGCAGCCGCCGCTCTACAAGGTGCAGAAGAACAGCAAGGACAAGGGGCGCTTCCTCAAGGACGAGGCGGAGATGAGCGCCTACCTCACCGACCTCGCCCTCAAGGGCGCCGCGCTCTATCCGAACGAAGCCGCGGTCGAGGCGGACGCGCCCGTGCGCGGCACGCAGCTCGAGGAACTCGTGGCCGAGTATCTGCAGGCGAACGCGGTGATCACCCGCCTCGGAGGCGTGATCGACAAGGCGGTGCTCCTTGCGGTCGCCGCGGGCGTGGAGCTCTCGCTCGACAATACGTTCGAAGCGCAGGCGAGCGCGGAGCGGCTCGAGCGCGAAATGCGCGACCCCAACGTCAAGGTCGAGGCCGAATGGAACGAAGAGGAGGAGAAGCACCTCCTGAAGATCCACCGCATGAAGCACGGCAACAGCAAGACCACCACCGTCCTGCCCGAGTTCCTCCTCTCGAGCGACTACCAGAAGCTGCGCGAGAGCTCGCGCATGCTCCAGGGCGTGATCGGCGACGGCGCCAAGGTGTGCCGCGACGGCGAGGAGGCGCCGGTGAGGAACTTCGCCGACGCCGTCTCCTGGCTCATGCGCCAGGCCGAAAAGGGCCTCATCCGCCAGCGCTACAAGGGGCTCGGCGAAATGACGCCCGAGCAGCTGCGCGACACGACGATGGATCCCAAGGTCCGCCGCATGCTGCGCGTGCGCATTGAAGACGCCGTCAACGCGGACGCCATCTTCTCCATGCTGATGGGCGACGTGGTCGAACCCCGCCGCGCATTCATCGAGAGCAACGCGCTCTTCGGCAACATCGACACCTAGCAATGACGGGCGTCCGGAGGAATCCGGACGCCCTTTCTCTCTTCAGGAGTCCCCACCATGCCCGCCAGGCCCGACCAGCTCGTCGTCGCCGTCTCCTCCCGCGCGCTCTTCGACCTCGAGAAGGAGCACAAGCTCTTCGAGGAGGAGGGCTATGCCGCCTTCCGCGACTATCAGGTCAAGATGAAGGACGTGCCCCTGCAGCCCGGGGTGGCCTTCCCCTTCGTGAAGCGCCTCCTCGGCCTCAACCGGCTCTTCCCCGAGCTCGAGCCCTTCCGCGTGATCGCGCTCTCGCGCAACTCGCCCGAAACCGCCCGGCGCTTCTTCAGCTCCTGTCGGCACTATGCGCTGCCGATCCACGGCGGCGCCTTCACTTCAGGCCAGTCCACCTTTCCCTACATCTCCGCCTTCAAGGTCTCGCTCTTTCTCTCGGCGAACGCCGACAACGTGACGCGGGCGGTCGAGGCGGGGCTGCCCGGCGGCCTCGTGCTGCCCAATCCGACGGACGACAGCGTCGACGACGACCCGACGCTGCGCATCGCGTTCGACTTCGACGGCGTGCTCGCCGACGACGAGGCCGAACGCGAATACCAATCGCGCGGACTCGAATCCTTCCAGGCGATGGAGGTTGAAAAGGCCGCGACGCCCCACGCCCCCGGTCCGCTGCGGGGACTCTTTGAAAAACTCTCCCAGTTTCAGCGCCTCGACTACGAGCAGCGCGGCAAGTCGGATCCCTACTTCAAGCCGGCGATCCGCATCTCCATCGTCACCTCGCGGGGCGCACCGAGCGAGGAGCGGCTGATCACGACCCTGAAGAGCTTCGGCATGAGCGCCGCGGAGCTCTTTCTCCTCGACGGACTCGACAAGAAGGACATTCTCGAGGCGATCCGTCCGCACATCTTCTTCGACGACCAGATGCGTCATCTCGAGGGGACGCAGACGGTGATTCCGAGCGTTCTCGTGCCCTTCGGCATTCACAACGAAGGTATGAAGAATTCCTAAAAAAATCAAATAATTAAAGTCATTCCGCACTGAAACCACGTAGTAGTCCACCGCCTATCCACAAGTTCTGCACATGTCCGGAAAGCTCCTTTCCACTTCTCCCTCAATTCCTCTGTTGTTATTAAATCTTTATATTTATATAAGCAGTAGTTTGTAGTAGGGAAGCTGCATTTCTGTGGAAAACTCAATTTTACATATAAACATCAATATGTTGCGCTATTGATATGTCTGTGGACAGGTGGTGGGACCGGCTGTGGAATAGAGCCGGCGACTCCGGGATAAAATCCGGGGTCGGAAGCCCGTCCGTAGAGTTGTCCACAAAAACAAGCTCAAACATAAAAGTTGTTCACATGAGTTGTTCACAAAAAGAACAACATTTTTGTTGTCATCGTTATGACGTCCTCTTCCTTTCTGCCCTGGTTCGCTCCGAAGCTTTCCCGTTCGATGATGGGGGTGCTGCGCAATCTCGGACACCGGACCACCTTCATGCGGGGGGATCGCATCTATGAGTCGCCCGGGTTCTTTCAAAAGCTGATGGTGGTCGAGCAGGGCGTGGTCGCCAAGGCGCTCATCGACCCCTATCACGAGGATCCGCTCCTGCTGTCGCTCTCGGGCGCGGGCGCCCTCTGCGGGAGCTACGAGACGCTCTATCTGCAGGACCGTATGCAGCGGCGGCACTGGTGCATGACGACGGCGCAGGTGCTCATGGTCAACGCGGATCTGCTGCTGCGCATCTGCGACCAGAATCCGGTCTGGCAGCGCGAGCTCGCCCACTACTCCTCCGTGTGCGCGGTGAGCGACCGTCTGGGGCTTCTCGCGACGCACTCCTCCACGATCGAGGAGCGCCTCGGCGTCTTCCTCGTCGCCTGCTCCATGTCGGGGTCGGCCGACTTCTCCCGCGGCCTGCGGGACCCTTCCGTCGAGTGGATTCCGATCAACGCGCTGCCCTCCATGCGCGTGGCGGCGAGCATGCTCAACGCCACGCCCGCGCAGCTGCGCGAGGTCGTCGCGCGCTGGTCCGCAGAGGACGCGCTGCGCTACCGCTCCCACAAGATCCTGCTCTCGCGCGGGCGCTTCTGCGCCTACTGGGAGCGCATCAAGCCCATCCTACGCACGGCGGACACGTATGAACGCTCGGCGCTCAGCACGGCCCTTCCGGTGCGCGACATGCCGATTCCGTGAGCGTGCATGCTCTAAACTGAGGGCGTTCCGGCCGGCATGAATCTGCCGGACGCAATCCGTCTTCCTTCGTCTATGGACGGAACTCGAGGATCCTGATGAAGCTCTGCGCGTTCAAAAAAATCACTCTCGCCGCCTCCGCGGCGCTCGCCGCGGCCGTGCTTTCGGGCTGCATCGCCGCGCCCCTCATCGTGGGCGGCGCCGCCGCCACCACGGCATCGGTCGCCACGGACCGGCGCACCGCCGGCTCCATCGTGAGCGACGAGGTGACGGAGAAGCGCATTGCCTACGACATCGAGCAGGCCTTCAAGAACCGCAAGCACCACGTCTCCGTCACCGCCTACGACGGGCGCGTGCTCCTCTCGGGCGAAGTGACGTCCCTCGCCGACCGGCGTGCGGCCGAGCAGATTGCGAGCGTGAGCCCGGACGTCAAGGACGTCGTGAACGAACTTGCGGTGATGGAGCCCTCGTCGGTTTCGACGCGGCTCTCCGACTCGCTCCTCGCGACGAAGGTGCGCACCGCCATCATCACCGACTCGCGCATCTCGCTCAATCAGATGAAGGTGGTCGTTGAGCGCGGCATCGTCTATCTGATGGGCTTCGTCACGTTCGAGGAGGCGCAGACCGCCGCCCGCACGGCCGCGAAGGTCTCCGGCGTGCAGAAGGTGGTCACGTGCTTCACGACCACCACGCGCGAGGCGATCGAGCAGCGCATGAAGTCGATGCAGGACGCGCAGACGACGACGCCCTGAGCGCCGTCCGGCCATGCGGGGCGGTCAGCCGCTGATGAAGCCCGCCACCGCTGCGCCGGCGGCGAAGAGCAGCGCGTAGAGCCCTTCGAGCTTCACGCAGGCGAACATCACTTCGTTCAGAGCCTCGTGCTCGCGGCGCGGGAGCGCCTTCACGACGGCGAGCGCCTTCGGGAGGCTCGCCAGGGCGGCGAGCGTTGGCCAGAGCGCGGGCGTCGTGGCCGCAATGGTGATGAGCGCGGCGTAGGGCAACGCCATCAGCAGGGCGAAGACGATGAGGAACCTTGAGCGGCCGAGCACAACGGCGAGCGTGCGCCGGTCGATGCTCGCGTCGTGCTCGATGTCGCGGAAGTTGTTGACGGCGAGCACGCCCGAGGCGATGGCGCCCAGGGCGGCGCCGAGGAGCACCGCGTTCGCCGAGACCGAGGCGGTCTGCAGATAGTAGGTGCCGCAGACGGCGGTGAGGCCGAAGAAGACGAGGACCATCAGCTCGCCGAAGGGCGTGTAGGCGACCGGCTTCGGTCCGCCCATGTAGCAGTAGGCCGCCGCAAGCGAGGCGAGGCCGATCAATGCGAAGACCCAGCCGCCGAGCCAGATGAGCACGGCCGTGTTGAGGAGTGCGAGCACGGCGCCCGCACGCACCGCGATGCGCGCCGTCGGCAGGCTGATCCACCCCATCGTCGTCGCGCGCGGCAGTCCCCGGCGGTTGCCCCGCTCGGCCTTGCGCTCGGCGTAGCCGAGGTCGTTCTGCATGTTGGAGACGGCCTGCATGAGCACCGCGATCGTGAGGGTGAAGAACGCCGTGAGGGGGTGGAAGACGCCCGCCTCGCCCCAGGCGAGGCCGAGGGCGGCGGCCACCGGTGCGGCGGCGATGATCCAGGTCTTGGGCCGGGTGAAGGCGAGCCAGGCCTTCACGACGCCGGGATGGTCGGTGCTGCGGGCTTCGGACATTCTCAAGCACTCCTTCGGGCGGCGTGTCAGAGGACGAACTTCTTCGTCGGAAGCGCGTTGTAGGCGAGGTAGACGCTGTCGAGCTGCTCGCGCGACTGCGCCGTCACCGTCACCATCACGGAGACGTACTTGCGCGTGCGCGAGTAGGTGAGCCGCATGTCCTTCGCCTCGTCGAAGTCCTCAAAGTGCGCCTTCGTGATGGCCGCGACCTCCTTGGGGAAGCCCGGGTCGTTGAGGCCCATCACGGTGATCGGAAACTCCATCGGGAACTTCATCACCGCTTCGGCCTCCTCGACGGCGTTGCGGAGCTCCCGGGGACCGGCGGCGGGCTCGGCCGCGGAGTCGATCGACACGACGTCCTCTTTTTGAGCAGTCAGTTTTTCTTCAGACATCAGAAATCTCCTTCAGTTTTGCGGCGCATCGGCTTCAAGCGCGATGCGTAGCGTGTCGATGAAGCGCGTCCAGAAGCCGCCTTCTGGCACGTCTTCGGCGGCGGAAAGCGGCGCCGAGGCGACCTCGGAGCCGTCCACGAGAACGTGCAGCGTGCCGACGCGCTCTCCTTTGAATATGGGGGCGATGAGCGGGGATGCGTAGCTTACGCGGATCACGAAGGCGCCGGCGCCCTCGGCGATCATCCGCTCGCGCGGAAGCGTGGCGTAGAGGGCCGAGTCGACGACGGCGCCCACTTCGCCGGCAGCGCCCTTGAAGACGGGCAGGCGCGCGGCCTGCGCGCCCTCCTTGTAGACCTCGAGCGTCTCGTAGTCGCGGTAGGCGCGCAGGAAGAGCGAGGCGAGGCGCTCGCGCAGCGTGCGGCGGTCCGCCGCATTGAGCTCCACGGCGAGAAGCCGCCGGATGCGCTGGCCCGCGCTTGTCGGGTTCTCCGAGAGCGCTGCGCCGCTCGCGGGCGCTTCGTCCGGGGAGAAGTAGACGCCGGTGATCGCGGGGCTGCGCTCGAGGAGCGGGTTTGAAGTCCTCATCGAGGGCAGCCCCGGCACCTCCATCGTCTGCTCGGCGCCCCAGATGCGTGCGAGCGGGAAGTCGTCGTAGAGCGCCTGGGCGAGGCGCGCGACGTCGCGCGCCGAGGCAATGCAGGGCGCCGCCGCGCCGCAGGGATGCGAGAAGTGCGCGCTCGTCATGCCGAGGCGCGCCGCCGCCGCATTCATGCGGAGCGCGAACGCTTCGGGCGTGAGCGAGACGAGGCCCGGGAGCGCCGCCACCGCTTCGGGCGACCCGTTCATCAGCGCCGCCTCGAGAATCGCCGCCGCATCCACTGTCTTCGGAGCATCCGGCCGGTTCGCCGCCCAGGGGTTGGGCGCCTCGGCCGTCAGCCGACTCTCGTTGCCGCGCATCAGGTCGAGCGCCGTGTATACGGCCATCAGGGGCGCCATCGCCGCAGCGTTCTGCGCCGCGTCGGGGTTCTCCTCGAGGATCGTGCGGCCGCTGCCGAGGTCGATCAGAATGGTCGAGGCCGGGGCGGAGGCCGCCGGCAGGGCGAGCAGGAGAAGGGCTGCTGCGTGAAGAAGGTGCTTCTGCATGCCTCGTCGGGTGCGGTTGGAGGGCCGGGCCGGCCGGGAGTGAAAAGGCGTCCCGGGCTGTGCCACAATGAAAAGCTTTCGTGCGCCCTGAGGCGCACTGAACCGATGCATATTAGCAACCAGCCGAACAGCAATGCCCGAGAATCCCTTTCTTTGCGTTCTCGAACGGGAACTGCCTCCCGGGGTGGAGACCGAGTGGCGCCCTGAAACGGGGTCCACGAACGACGACCTGAAGGCGCGCGCCCGGCGGGAAGCCTTCCGCGGGCCGGTGCTGCTCACCGTCGATCGTCAGAGCGCCGGCCGCGGCACCCGCGGCCGCTCCTGGCGCACCATCGCCCAACCGCTCATCTTTTCGCTCGGGCTGCCGCTCACGGCCCCCGTTGCGGCAGCCCGGCCCGGCATCGTCTGCATCGCCGCGGCGCTCGCCGTGGCTGACGCGGCTTCCGACGCCCTCGGCGCGAAGGTGCTTGTCAAGTGGCCCAACGACGTCTGGGCGGCGGGCGGGAAGGCCGGAGGCATTCTGCTCGAGACGGTCGGCGACGCCGAAGGTCGGCGCAGCCTCGTGGTGGGCGTCGGACTCAACCTCTCCGTGGAGCCGGGAGGGCGCACGACGGCGGGCTGGCCCGTCACGGCGCTCCCCTCCCGCATTCCCCTTTGGGATCCCGAAACGAAGGGGGAGCTCCTCGCGCTCATCGTCAAGCGGTTGATCGACGCCTTCGGCGCGCTGCGCTCGGACGAGGACATCGCGCGGCTCACCGAGCGCTGGCCGCTCTACGACGCCTTCTTCGGTAGGACCATCCACTGGCGCCGCATCGACGGCACCGGAACGACCGAGGCGGGCGTGGACCGCGGCATCGACGCCGAAGGCCGGCTCGTGCTGCAGGGGCGCCGCGGCGAGCTGCACGCGCTTTCTGGTGAATTGGTTTCCCTTGCTTCCGGCGACGCTCAGGAGGAATGGACTTGAAGACGCTTCTCATCGACCTCGGCAACACCGCGCTCAAATGGGCGCTGCTTGGAGACGAACGCACGCCGCAGACCGTGGTGCACCGCGACAACGCCGCCTTCAAGGACAAGCTCTACGCGCAGTGGCTCGAGCTTGCACCCGACCGCGTGCTCGGCTGCACGGTCGCCGCGCCCGAGCTCGCCTTCTCGGCGACGAAGTTCTTCAATGACCACGACATCCGCTGGCACTGGATCCGCTCGCAGGCGGCCTTCGAGAGTCCCGGACTCACGCTCAGAAGCGCCTACGAGAATCCCGCGCAACTGGGCGCCGACCGCTGGTGCGCGGCCTTGGGTGCGATCGACGCGATGCCCGGAGAATCGCTCCTCGTGGTGCAGATGGGCACGGCGACCACCGTGGACGCCGTGCGGCACATGGGCGGCAACGAGTACGTCTTTCTCGGCGGGCGCATCGCGCCCGGCCCCACGATGATGAAGAAGAGCCTCGAGGCGATTCCGGCGCTGCGGGGCGAGCCGACCGAATGGGAGGCGTTCCCGCACTCGACGCGCGCCGCGGTGACGACCGGCATTCTCGACGCCCAGGCGGGGCTCGTGCGCGAAGCCTATGAGACGCTCCTCAAGGAGGCCGGCCGGGTAAAGGTGGTTCTCGCCGGGGGCGCCGCCCGCTTCGTCGAGCCGCGCCTGCGCGCGCAGCTTCCCGACGTGATGCTGCAGCACAACCTCGTGCTTCTCGGGCTCGCCGCGCAGGCGCGCCATCAACTGCTCAAGGAGTGATTCCAAATGCGCATCGCTGCGGCTCTTGCGGCGCTCGCCGCCATCGTCTTGTCGGCGCTTCTCTTTATGAAGTCGCAGGAGGCGCCCGTGCGCACGCTGCCCGAAACGGGCTCGGGCGTGGTCGAGGCGGTCTCCGTGCCGCGGGCGCTGCCCGCGGCAGTCGAGCCCGCCGCAGTGCCCGCCCCCGAGAAGGCCGAGACGGCCGCTCCGGCCGGATCGCCTCAGCCGCCCCGCACGGTGCGTTTTGAGGAGGCCGCCGTCCAGTCCCTCCCGCCCGAAGAGGCCGTCTGCCTGCGCTTCGGGCCCGTCGCCGAATCCCGCCTCACGCGGCTGCGCGGGCGCATTGAGCGCACGGGGCAGCTCGACCGGATGCTGATCGAACCGGCCGACACCACCGAGCGGGTCGTCTTCGCGGGTCCCTACGGCTCTCAGACGAAGGCGCGCTCGGCGCTCGAGGCCTTCCGGCGCGGGGGGCTCGATGGCGGCGCCGTCGAGGCGCACGGCGAAGGCGCCTGGATCGTGACCTTCGCGCGCACGAAGAGCCGGCCCCTGGCCGAACGCTGGGCGCGCGAGGCCGCCGCGGCCTTCTCGCTCACCAACGTGGTGGTCGAGGAGCGCGGCCGGCGCCGCGCCATGGTGAACTTGGTCTTCCCGAACCTCTCCGCCGAGGAGAACGCCCGGATCCGGACGGCTCTCGGCGCCGCGGAAGGCGGCGTCTTCGCCGCCTGTCCCTTCTAGATGGGCGGCGCCTCAGCGCCCGGCCGCCTCAACCGCCGTGAAGCGCGCGGCGAGCTTCGGGAGAAGCTTCACCGCCGCGGCGCGCCGTTCGGCCGTCACCGCCGCGGGTACTTCGCGCTGCCGCGGCCCCCAGGGACATTCGGGGTAGAACGCGTCGTCGCGCCAGCGCGCGGTGAGGTGCCAGTGCAGGTGCGGCACCATGTTGCCGAACTGCGCCCAGTTCATCTTGTCGGGATGGAGCGCCGCGATCATCTCCTCCTCGGCGGCGTCGAGGAGCGCGCGGAGCTCCCGGCGCGCCTCCGGGGCGAGCGCCGTCATTTCGGGCACGTGCTCCCGCGCGACGATGCGGATGAAGGCGGGAAAGTCGTCGCTTCCGGCGTCGAGCGCGTAGAAGCGCTCACCGCGCCAGAAGACGGCGTCGCCGTCCATGCGGCAGAGCGGGCATTCGGTCATGTGTTTTCTCCTCTTCAGTCGATCAGGCGCAGACGGCCTTCCTCGTCCTCAACGATGCGGTAGTCCCACTTCTTGTTGCCCTTCATGTCCTCGAGCCACGCCGCCACGGGCTCGCCGAGTTCGTCGAGCATGTAGTTGACGTAGTTCTCCGCCTCGAAGGGCGTCGCGAAGTTGTCCTCCTCGCCGTCGCTCCAACGCACGATTACTTGTGTGACGCAGTCGCGGCGCATGGCTCACTCCTTCTGCGGCACGGCGGCGATGATGCGCGCGAGCGCCTCGGTGAGCCGCTCGACGTATTCGAGCGGGAGCGACTCGTCCGGTGCGTGGGCGTTTTCAGCGGCGCCGAGCACGCCCGTGTTGAGGAACGAGGCGTGCGGGAAGGCGCGGCGGAAGTCCTTCATCGTGCCGATGGAGGCGCCTTCGAAGCAGTATTCGTAGGGGTTGCCCCAGAGCGATTCGCTCGCCTCGCGAGCGGCTTCGTCGAGCCAGGGTGCGGGCGAGGGCGCCTCGAAGCCGTCCTCGGCGCGCTCGTCGAAGACTGTCACGACGGCGTGCGAGGGCACGTTCTCCGTTACGGCGCGCACCGCCGCCGCGAGGGCCCGGCGGGCGTCCACCCGGGGCGGAATGCGGAAGGAGAGCGCGAGCGTCGTGCTCGCGCGCAGCAGCGCGCTCGCCTCGGCGCACGAGGGCAGGCCGTCGGCGCCGAGAACGGAGAGCGTGGGCTCCCAGGTGTTGCGCCGGATCGCTTCGGCGGGATCCTCGGAGCGCGGTTCGGTCGAGCCCGCGAACGGGAAGTCGAGGACGCGGCGGCCGAGCACCGCCGCGCAGCGCTCGATCGCCTCCTCGAGCTCCGCGGGACGCTCGACGTGGAATTCCGGCGGGAGCACGCGGCCGGTCTTCGGGTCCTCGAGCCGGTCGAGGAGTTCGCGCATGACGGCGAAGGAGCTCGGCACGATGCCGCTCGCGATGCCCGAGTGCACCGGGTGCGCGAGCACCTCGACCTTGAGCTTGAAGCTCACCACGCCGCGCAGGCTGCGGGTGAGCCAGAGCCGCTCGTAGTCACCGATGCCGAGGTCGAGGATGGCGAGCACGCAGGGGTCGCCGCAGCGCGGCGCGATTTCCTCGAGGTAATGGACGAGGTCGTTCGAACCCGACTCCTCGTCCGTCTCGAAGAAGCCGACGATGCGCGGGTGCGCGGCGCCGGATGCCTCGAGCGCGCGCACGGCGGTGAGCGCCGCGTAGAAGCTGTAGCCGTCGTCCGAGGCGCCGCGTCCGTAGAGGCGGCCGTCCTTCACGACGGGCGTCCAGGGGCCGAGGCCTTCGGACCAGCCCGGGGTTTCGGGCTGCTTGTCGAAATGCCCGTAGACGAAGACCGGGCGCCCGGCATGACCGCCCGACGCCGGCAGGTCGATGAAGAGCGCGGGCGTGACGCCGAGCTTCTTCATGACCTCGAAGCGCCCCTCGGGGAAGCGCTCCCGCCCCCAGGCGGCCGCGTCCTCGACGGCCTTGAGAAGAAAGCCGTGCTTCTCCCAGTCGGCGTCGAAGGCCGAGCTCTTCGAAGGAATGCGGATGAAGGCCTTGAGGGCGTCGAGCGTGTCGCCCCGCCAGGCGCTGCGGATGAATTCCTGAGTCGTCATAGAAAATCGGCGCGGAAACCTCTGTCTTCAGACAGGGGAGGAAGCGCCGTCCTCGTTTCTAAGTTCGGT
>CAJKCQ010000032.1 GCA_905198475.1 uncultured Sutterella sp.
GGAATCGTGGCGGCTTTGAATCAGGAAGCTGAAGCCGCGAGGCTCAGCGAATCAAAAAGCTCCGGCCTTCAGGCCGGAGAGTGATCACCCCGTAGAATCTCTGATTCGGCGCCGGATTTCCGCCCGCCGCTCCCCGAACATGCTCTCCCGGAGCGACGCGGTTCATCGCCGCGGACTCCGGGTCTCACCGCCAAAACGGAACCATCCCCATGCGCCTCAGCCGAAAGATCGACATGCTCAACGGGTCCCTCTGGGACAAGATGATCTTCTTCGCGCTCCCGCTCGCCTTCACGGCCATCCTGCAGCAGCTCTTCAACGCCGCCGACGTGATGGTCCTCGGGCGCTTTGTCTCGGACGAGGCAATGGCGGCCGTCGGCAACAACGTCCCCGTGATCGGCCTCATCGTGAACCTCGTGATGGGGCTTGCACTCGGCGCTAACGTCGTCGTCGCCCGCGCGCTGGGCATGAAGGACGAGGCGAGGGCGGGCAGGGCGGTGCACACAGCGTTCTTCGTCGCGCTCGTTTTCGGCGTGGCCGCTGCGATTGTGGGGGAAGCCGCCGCCGGTTGGATGCTCGAGGTCCTGGAGGTGCCGCCCTCCGTGATCGCCGACTCCGAGTCCTACCTCCGGGTCTATCTCCTCGGGATGCCCTTCATCTCGATCTACAACTTCCTCGCGGCTGTCTTCCGCAGTCAGGGCGACACGCAGACGCCGCTCTGGGCGCTCCTCGCCGCCACGGTCTTCAACATCGCCGGGAACCTCTTCTTCGTCCTCGTCTGCGGGATGGGAGCAGGGGGCGTCGCGCTCGCCACCGTGCTCGCAAACGTCCTCGCCGCGGGCTTCCTCTTCGTGCGCGAAACCCGCATGACGGGACCCCTGAAGCTCGAATTCCGCCGGCTCATGAAGCCCGACGCCGGGGAGCTCCGCTCGATCGTCCGCATCGGCTGGCCGGCGGGCCTGCAAGGCGCGGTCTTTTCGCTCTCGAACCTCATCATTCAGGAGGCGATCAACAGCCTCGGCGCCGACGCCATGGCCGGTTCGGTCGCGGCCTTCACGATCGAAATCAACGTCTACTGCATCATCAACGCCTTCGGCCTCGCCGCCACAACCTTCGTGAGCCAGAACTACGGCGCCGGGAACCTCCCGCGCTGCCGGCGCGCGACCTGGGTCGCGATGGGACTCAACTTCATCGCCACCGTGGCGATGGTGGGCGTGGTAATGGCCTGCGCCCGAGAGCTTCTCGGGCTCTTCACGACGAGCACGGCCGTGATGGAGATCGCGCTCATCCGCATCCTCTGGGTGGTGCTCGCCGAGCCGGTGAGCGTCATCATGGAGACGGTCTCGGGCGCGATGCGCGGCTACGGTTACTCGATGCCGCCCGCCATGACGACGCTCATCTGCATCTGCTCGATCCGCCTCATCTGGGTCTACACGGTCTTCGCCGCGGACCCGACCTACCGGACCCTCATCATCGTCTACCCGGTGAGCTGGGTGGTGACGACGGTCGCGCTCGCGGCGCTCTACTTCAGGCACCAGAAGACGCTCGTGGCGGGGAGGGCGGCCCTCATAGCCGCTTGAGCTGCTGCAAGGACGACGAAATCAGGAGCCGCAGCTGAGGCGAAGGCGGAACGAAGCAGGGCGGTTCGGAGTAGCCTCAGGAACGGCAGCACCTCTTCTGGAGGTTCCGATGCGCGACGCCGTCCGAATTTTGACAGCTTCTCTGGGAGGCGCCTGCCTTCTTTTCGCGACCTCGCAAAGCCCGGCATTTGAGGTGAAGCTCCGGATGGATGATGACCCCCGTGTCTGCACCGTGACCGAGATGGACGCCTACCGCTGCTGCGACGGCGACATCGTGCTCTACAAACCGCGGTACTTCGGCAACCCGCAGCTCCCCGCGGAGTTCGCCGCGGTCTTCTGCGATCACAAGAAGCCCGTGATCTGGTCGACCGGCGCCGGCGCCTCAACGTACTCGGGCAAGAAGGAGACTTACTCCGGCGACGAGCCGTCCGAGAAGCGCAGGTAGCGCATCCGAGACGCTCCAGCCGGAAAGGCCGGCCGGGCAGCCGCCCGGATTTGCGTCGGAAACATCGGAAGGATGGAGCGCCTCGCGGACTGAACGCCTTTCAAAATCCGCGTGCAGAACATGTTGAACGTGATGATGGAACGCCGAGAGACGGCCCGAAGGAACCGGCGGACCCAGAAGCCGCCGAAACATCGTTTTCGCCGGGTTTTCTCATTATTCAACATAACGACCATTATGTTGAGTAATATTTGAGGCTCAGAGAGTGGTTTTTCGCCTCGCGTCACGTCTTCAATGACCGGTTCCCATTGTGCCGAAGTCCGGCACATAGATGCCTTGGATCGCCCAAGCTTGATCCTGCGACCTCCTCGAGGAGCCGGCGATTTCGCAACCTCGCCGGGTCACACTTCTTCAAATTACTGCCGACGCTAGGGAGGACGGACGCCGAGGCTCGGGATCCACGGGAGGCGCGTCTCCGCAGCGTCGCCTCTGGACAACGCATCCAGACGCTTCGCGACGCCCGAGGAAAGCCCTTCAAGGCAGAATCCGGCAATTGTTTGAAGTGATTGCGCTACCGCCCGGCCCGCCCGGTCTTTTAGAGTTTTTCACAACATCGACCCGCAGTGCCCATGGTCACGGCAGGCGGGCGAAGCATTCGAACGACCCAGCGCCGCGCCATGCTCCGCCCTCCCCGTCCATCCGCGCTGTACTCTTGAGAGAGACCGAACCATGCAGCTCATTGAAAACCAGGAATTCGGCGGTGAACGCCCGCTCTTCGGCCTTCACGACGCGCACCTCGCCCGCGTCGTCGTCCACGCGGGCGAATCCGCCCTGAAGCACGTCAAGCGCCTCGTCGTCACGGACTCGCAGTTCGAAGGCAAATACCCCTTCTGGCACGCCGAAGACGTTGAGATCGCAGGATGCCGCTTCACGCCCGGAGCGCGCGCGGCCATTTGGTACGTGAAGAACATCGCGATGACGGCCTCCACCATCGACGCGCCGAAGATGTTCCGCGACGCCGTCGGGCTCACCCTCACGGACGTCGTCTTCACGGACGCGATGGAAACCCTCTGGAACACGTCCGCCGTCCGGATGAAGGGGTGCCGCACCGAGCACGCGGACTACCTCTTCATGCACTCCTCGGGCATCACGATCGAGGACTACGTGCATCACGGCAACTACGCCTTCCAGTACTGCCGCAACATCACCATCACGAACGCCGAGATCCACACCAAGGATGCCTTCTGGAATTCGGAGAACATCACCGTGCGCGATTCGCTGATCGACGGCGAGTACCTCGGCTGGCACACGAAGGGACTCTCGCTCATCAACTGCCGCATCAAGGGCACGCAGCCCTTCTGCTACTGCGAGGGCTTGAAGCTCGTCAACTGCACGATGGACCGGGACTGCGACCTCGGGTTCGAATACTCGGATGTCGACGCCGACATCGCCGGCCCCGTGACGAGCATCAAGAACCCGACCTCGGGGCGCATCCGCTGCACTTCCGTGGGCGAACTCATCCTCGACGAAAACCGAGCGCTGGGTGCAGACTGCGTCGTGGAATGCTCCGATCCTGCGGCCTGAGGACCCTTCTCCCAAAAGCCGCAGCCAACCACATCACTTATTCGCCCGCAAAGATGACCACGCCCGCCGCCCACAACACGCCGACCTTCGACTTTGACCGCCCCACCGACCGCCGCGGCACGGGGAGCTACAAATGGGACCTCGCCCCCGAGGGCGTGATTCCGCTCTGGGTGGCGGACATGGACTTCCGCACGGCGCCCTGCGTGATTGAAGCGCTTCACGCGCGGGTCGACCACGGCGTCTTCGGCTACGAGCGCGTTCCGGCCGAATGGTACGAGGCGCTCCGCGGATGGTTCCGCCGGCGCCACCACTGGGACTTCCCGCGCGAATGGGTGCTCAACACCACGGGCGTGGTGCCGGCGATTTCGGCCGTGATCAAGGCCTTCACGACGCCGGGCGACGGCGTCGCGCTCCTCACGCCCGCCTACAACTGCTTCTACTCCTCGATCCGCAACAACGGCTGCCGGGCGGTGGAGATTCCGCTTGTGAACGGTTCCGCAGGCTGGCGGATCGACTTTGAGGCGCTCGAAGAGGCGCTCCTCCCCGAGGACGTCAAGGTGCTCCTCTTCTGCAGCCCCCACAACCCGGTCGGGCGCGTCTGGACGAAGGAGGAGCTCGAGACCGTCGCGGAGATCGCCCGCCGCACGGGCGTGATGCTCGTTTCCGACGAAATCCACGGCGAATTCGTCTTCTCCGAGCACCCCTACGTTCCGATGGGGACGATCCCGACGGCGGACCCGGACCGAACGATCGTCTTCACGTCGCCCACGAAGACCTTCAACCTCGCGGGCGCCGGGATCGCCGCGATCATCGTCGCCAATCCCGACGTGCGCGCCAAAGTGGACCGTGCGGTGAACGACAACGAATGCTGCGACGTCAACGTCTTCGGCGTTTCGGCCGACGTCGCCGCGTGGAATGCGGGCGAATCCTGGCTCGAGGAGCTTCTCGAATATCTCCGCGGGAACATCGACGCCGCCCGAAGCCTCCTCGAAACGGAGCTCCCGGGCATCGACATCGCACCCATTGAAGGGACCTACCTCATGTGGGCGGACCTGCGGGGCGTTCTCCCGAAGGGTCTCACGGTCGAGCGCCTCGCCGCGCACCTCAAGCGTGAACACGGCGTCTGGGTGGCGGCGGGCACCGACTACGGCGCCGCCGGCGAAGGGTTCGTGCGCATCAACCTCGCGACCCGGCGGGAGCTTCTTCTGGAGGGCCTGAGGCGCTTCGCCTACGGCGTGCGTCGGGCCGCGGACGAAAAACGCTGATTCTTCGCCCTGCGCCTGGTCGCAGCGTTCGAACGCGTCTGCGCCTTTCAGGCAATTTCCGGAGCGGATGCGGTCCTTCTCCGCGGCCGCGGCGTCCGATAATGCATCCACACGCTCACCAATGCGGGCGGTTCCTGCGGCACCGAATCCCGAAGCCGCCCGCGCGCTTCGTTCATCGGAGGATTTCACCATGACGCAACCCAAACTCATCCCCGTCGCTCCGGCGAAGGCCTGCAAGCTCCTCAACCTCGGCGGGACGGTGCTCGTCTCCGCGGAGTTCGAAGGCAGGACCGACATGATGCCGGCCTCCTGGAACATGCCGCTCGACTACGACAAGGGCGCCGTCGTGATCGACTCGACGCACTACACGCGTCCCCTCATGGACAACGCCAAGTACTTCGCCCTCGGCGTCGCCGGCGAAGGGATCCTTTCCGAGCTCCTCTACCTCGGGAGCGTGAGCAAGCATGACGAACCCGAGAAGCTCGAGAAGAGCGGCATGAAGTTCTTCAAGGTCCCGGGCTACGAGATGCCGCTCGCCGAAGGGTGCTCGGCCTGGGTGATCCTCGAAAAGCTCCCCGAGCCCGAGATGGCTGCCAAGTACGACCTCTTCCTCGGCCGCGTGGTCGCCGCCTGGGCGAACGCCGATGCGTGGAAGGACGACGGGTGGAACTTCGAGGAGGCACCCGCGGCGCTCCGGCCGACCTACTACACCCAGGGCGGCCACTTCTACATCATGGGTGAAGCAAAGAACGTCGTTCCGACGGGCGAATAACCCCGCGGCGCCGCCCGGGGCACGCAGCCCCGGGACGTGAAGCCATCAAAACCCAGCCTCAGCACGGCCCATGTCCTCCAGCCCGGACGAGGTCTTTTTCATTTCCGGCGCATCCGGCGGCCGGCCTTCCTGTTCCAACCTCCCCTGGTCGGCTACAGGGTGCCGCCTGCAGCTCGGGCGCGGGCAGCGCCTCAGAGCCTGTAGGAAGGCTGCAGTCAACTGCTGCAGCTCGAAGTGAATCGGCCTTCTCGAAAGAGATGCGCAGGTCAGCAGCAGGAACTCATCCGAAGAGATCCTCAAGCACCTAAAAACGCTTGAGGACTCAGCAGGAAATCTCCGTCCTTCAGAGCGGAGAGGATGTCAAGAGCGCTTCTCTTGCACACAGGTGCTCCGCGAAACCGAAGCCTACATCTGCAGTTTGCGGGGAGGCGCGCCGCAGCACGCCTCCCTGCACCTCACTCAAGGTCAGAGACTCGTCATGATCCAGCCGAAGTCCTCCTTCGTCGGTTCACGGTGATCCCTGATCACGCCGTCCTCCCGGGCGGGGAAGCCTTCGAGGAGTGCTTCGTGCGCCTGGTCGTCCTCCGTCGCATCTGGCCGCAGTCTCAGGAAGAGCCAGCTGCCAAGAGGCGTCGTGAGGTCTTCGAGGAGGAAGCTCCACGGTCCGATGCGGTCCGTGTCGGCGTACTCGAGGTTTCTTGCAGTGAAGCTAAGCCGCGGCAGCGCCGTCGGGTCGAGCCCTGCTGCGTCAAGGTTCAGCCACTCCGAGAAGTCCGGCACGAGGCCGATCGACTCAGCATGCTCCACGGCAGCAGCCTTGTGGACGTCGCTCGTGAAGCCGCTCCGCCCGTAGACTCGGCCTTCCCATCCGGCGAACGCGTAGAGCGTGTCGGCCGAATGCATCGGACCAGCAACCACATCGCCGCGCGCATTGAAGACCACGAGCGTATGGGCCGAATCCGCTTCGCCCACACGGACGACGCCGCGCTCGGTCTGGTCGAGCCGGTAGACGTCAACTTCGCCCAAAGTGGAGCGCACGGGCCCTTCAATCACAACGTCGCCCGAACCGGCGTAGACCGTCACGATGCTGCCGGAGAGCCCGCCGGAGAAGACGACACCTTGAGGCGCACCATTGGGCGCATTCTTCTCGAGCGCAGTGACGATGGCCAGACGCCTGTCGGCCGAGAGATCGCTTCCCTGCACCGCAGCGGCATTCACCACCACTTCACCCGTTGCAGAAACACCGTTGGTGAAGATGATCGCACCTCGTTCGCCCTGCACACGCAGGTCACCCGAGACGGCGCCATTCTTCGATGCGTTGACCGCGAGCTCGGTTGTGCGACCGGTCGACCCAAAGACGACGTCACCCGCAGACTCGATGGCAGCCTGAGTGAAGGCGTTGCCGCCCTCACCGGATGTTCCGCCTTCGCGGGCATCGAGCTTCACAAAACCGCCCGAAGACTGAGCTTCAAGGGTCGAGCCGCGCACGCCCGCGTTGCCCGACACCTCCCGCTGCAGGATGCTGTCCGCCGCATGGAGGGTGACCTTCGCTTTGTTCTCCGCCTTTGTCTCGTCGCCCACCGTGACAGCACCCGTAAAGGTAATGCCGCCAGATGCCGCGCCGATCCCGACGGAGTCGTCCGCCGTCACGAGGACGTCGCCCGTGAAGGCAACCTCGCCCGAAGCGTCGATCTCAGCCGTCGAACCGCCGCGCACTGTCGTGCGGTCGGCGAGCGTAAAGTCCTTCGACGTGAACTTCACGTTCTTGCCGGAAGCCTGGACGCCTTCCTCGACATGCAGATCCTCCTTCACCGAAATTGAAAGCGCGCTGCCTGCCGTCAAGACGGACTCTGCCGCGATACGGTCGCCCGTAAGGTGATTCGCTTCAACGGTGAGGTCCTTCTTGGTCTCGAGCGCAACAGTGCCTTCGCCGAAGTTGACCGCATCGCCAGCGCGGATCGACATGCTCTCGGCCTTCACGTTCTTTTCTGGCGTGAAGACGTCGTCGAGCCGGGCGTCTTTGCCCGCAATCACAGTCATGTCACCGATGAAGCCGTCCGAGGTATTGGCAGTGATCCTGCTCCCTTCAAGGTGCACGGTACCCGTCTTTGCCTCGAAGTAGGCCTTGCCGCCTACACCGTTCTCGTCCTCGGTGATCTCAAGCTGGAGGTTGCGGGAATTGATGTCGCCGCCCGCGGAAATGCGCAGAGTATCCTCAACCGAGAGCTCCATGCCCTCCATGCCGATCGCCCCATCGGCGTCCATTTCAAGGAAATCGCCCTTGAGTCCGGTGGCGCCGGCGAGCGTCAGGTCGCCGCCCGTGCTCTTGAAGCCGAGGCCGCCGTCCAGAATCTCGAAGTGCGCCGTTTCGAGGTTGAGGTCGCCTTCAGAGCGCGCGAAGAAGTCGCCCTTATCGGCCTTGACGTCGGCTCCCGTCAAGGTGACGAGACCCTTGGAGGACTTGATGGTAACGACGCCTTCGTAGTTGTCGCGGTTACCCTCGTTGTAGCCATTACCCGTCACGTCGACCGTGATGCGCGAGCCTTCAACCCCTGCATCGCCTTCGGCGCGGAGCGAACCGCCCGAGACATTGGCGTCAGTGAGCGTCAACAGACCGTTCGATTGGAACGCTGATCCTTCTTCAACTTTAACCTCAAGGCGCGAAGCATCGAGGGCGCCGCTGGCGGTGGCCGAAAGCGACTTCGCCGTCACTCTTGCAACAGCGTCGCCCGACGGCGCGAGCTTCAGATCCTGACCGGTCGTCAGTGTGGCCGCACCCTCTGCGGAGAGGTTTACACCCGAGGCGTCGATGTCAGCAGCCTCAGCCGTGAGCGTGAGGCTACCTTCGGTCGCGTTGAGGGCAGCTCCGCGCGCGGAAAGCCCCTGAGCGGCAACAGCACTCACTGTACTGCCCGAAAGATCTGCGCTGACAAGCACCATATCCCCACCGGCCGAGAGCGCGGCCGCTCCCTTAATCGTGCCCTTCAGTCCGGTTCCAATGAGGTTCTTCGCCGCAGTGATCGCGAGCGAAGCGGCCTCAACGGTGGAATTCGAGACCTCGACATTTTCCTTTGCCGTGACCGTAACCGCATCAGCAGCCAAGAGTCTGGCGTCTTTCGCGACAATCCCTGCGAGACCCTGGAGTTCGACCTTGCCCGCTGTGGACTGGACCGTCGCATTGGCGAGGTCAAGCGTCTCTTGAGACGAGATCTTCACGTCGTCCGCGGCTTTAATCGAGGAGCCGCCAGAGAGCGCGACGCCGCCGCCCACCGCAGTGATGAGTGTCCCCGCGCCAGCTTGGGTCTTAAGACCTGCCGCATCGATTCCGCCACCCGTGGCGCCGATTTCGATCCGGCCGCCCGCACTGAGGTTGCCTCGAGTCGCGGTGACAGAATTACCAAGGAGCGATGCATTACCTGCAGCCTCAACAACGCCGCCCGTGAACTTCAGCTCGCCCGCCTTGGCGTCGAGCTTCACACCGCCCTCGGAGCGGACGGTCGAGTTGTCAGCAAGCTCGATCCCGGCCTCTTTCGACGTCACGGCGAGGTCCTTATTCTCACCCGTCGACTCCAAATTGTCCGTAAGCGTGATCTGCTTCACGGCGTCGAGCTCAACCGAATCGCCCTTCACGGCGCCGACTCTTAAGCCGCCCTCGGAGTCAATGTCCACCACACCCGAAGCGTTGATGCCGTTGATCGAGAGCTCTCCCGATTTACCAATGCCGCGCAGCCGCACGTTGCCCTCGGCCTCGGAGAAGTTCACCGTGGAGGCGGTGCCTACGCGCAGCGCAGTGTCTTCGGTGCCAAAGTCGCCGCGCACTTCGAAGTTGAGCGTCTGCCCTTTAATGTAGCCGAGATCGGCGAAGTCATCGTAGTCGTCGCCGAGCTTGTCGCCCGAGTACGCGTAGAGGTTTTTCGCCTTTAGCGAGACATCCTGGTCGCCCGCGAGCGAATAGAGCGTCATGTCGCCAAGCGCCCCGTTCGCATCAACGGCCTCAATGAAGATGTCGCCGCCCGCATTGACGGCGGCCCACTTTGCCGGATCCGAGTGGATCTTTAGGTAGGCTTCCGCGGCACCGATGCCGCCCGTGCCGCCGCGCAGCGTCACGGTTTTGCCGCTCACAAGCCCGGAACCCTCTGCCGCCGAAATGCCGCCGCGCGAGGTAACGCGCACGTCGCCCGTCTGGGAAACGATTTCCTTGACGGCAAACCCTGAGCCTTTAGGCGACTCCAGGAAGATGTTGTCGCGGGCATTCACGGTGAGGTTCCCCGACGCCACGATAGTGACGGGGATCTTGAGCGTGACGGAAACTTCTCCGCCCTTGCTCGAGAAGTCACCGACGTCGGCACGAGAAAGGGCTTTGAGGAGCGCAAGGCGCTTCGTCTCGTCCTTGTCCGAGAGACGTCCGGTGACGGTCTCACCCACTTCGCCCACCGAACCCGCGTTCGCTGTGTTGATCTTGACGTTCTTGCCCCAGATGTTCGTTGTGCGTGCGGGCGTGGTCGATGAGCCGCTCGAATTGAGGATCGTGTCGGCGATCGAGTAAAGCAGGTCGTTCTCGGTCCAGCCATAGTGCGCGCGGTTCGCGACAAGCTTGCCGAGATTCGATTTTTCGTCCTGCTCCATAGCCGAGACGGCCGCTTCAGCGCTCTCGAACTTCCCGTATATCTCCTTCAAGGCTGTGTAGTCCTGCTCCTGAGCATCCGTGAGCTTACCGCCCTTCTCTTTGAAGTCCGTGTAGCTCTCCATCCGGGCGTAGGCCTGCGTGATGCGGTTCTTTTCAGCCTCGACGTCCGCCTCCCAGAGCTTGTCACCCGTGCTCGAGCCATCCGCATTGATGAGGCCCGCACGTTCCCACGCTTCGAGGCGCTTTTCATCGGAGACGTTCGACGCATCCGCAGCGCCCGAAGCATCGTAGACCGACCCGTTTTGCACCGTGAGAACCACGTCACCCGACTTCGATTCAATGAGGCCGAGACCGAGGTCGCCCGTAGAGGCCGTCACTTCAACGTCCTTCAGGGCGGAAATATTGACGGCGTGGGTACCTGCGGCTAAGAGCTGCGTGAGGTCCTTCACCTTCACGCCGCCCTCGACGCTCGAGAGCGTCACGTCCTTGCCCTGCGCCTTCGCTGCCTGCAGGTCGCCGCGCACAGCGACGCTGAGGGTCGAGCCGGCGAGCAGTCCGTCCGAAGAAACACTGCGGCCTGCACCGAGGTTCGTGCCGTCGATGTGGATGTTTGCAGCCGTCGCTCCGAGCTTAAGTTCACCCGAGCCGCCCTTGAGGGCGATTGGACGGAGCGAAGAGCCAATGTCGCCCTTTGCGGTCAGATTAATCGTGTCGGCGCCGTTAAGCGACGCTCCGGCGCTCTCCGCACGAATGTCGACGCCCGCATTCAGGTTAATGGTGCCACCCTGCGCGGTAATCGAGTTGCCGAGGTGGATCGACCGGTTCGAGGTGATGTCCACGGTGTTCGAGCCCTGGAGGAACCCGACTCCGACATCCTTGTCAGCCTTCACGGTGTAGGTCACCATGCGCTTCGAAGTCGTGTCTCGTGTGATCGTGTAGCTCGTCCACTTGTGGCAGCCGAGGAATCCCGTCTTCCACCTCTTCGTCGTCACCCGGTAGCCCGTGTCGGTCTGATCGAGCACGTCCATCCAGGCGTAGAAGTTGGCGTCCTTATCGCCGCCCTTGTCGGGGCGCGTCAGCCGGTCGGTGATCGTCGCCCCCTGATAGAGGTCGCCGGACTTTGTAACCGTCGTTTTTTCGCTCGCAAAAGCGTCCTTGAGTTTGTCGTCGGCGGCGCCCCACCATTTCGCCATGTATTCGTAGTACTGCCTCTCAGTCGAGCCCGAAACCGTCCCCTCGGTCCAGACATAGAGGAGTCCGTTCTTGGGCGAATAGTTCTGGATGCCGTCCTTGACTGTTTTATTCCCTATCGCTTGGCCGTTGTGATCCACCAAATATTCGGTGGTCTGACCGTCCTGCCAGCGCGTGACTTTGGCGGCCGTACCATCTTTTTGGCCGTCGCTCCAGAAGAGGTCGGTGAACTGCACGACGCCCTTTGAGCTTCCGGTGTCGATGCTGCCGGTGAGAACGTCGTGATTGCCGGCGTTAAACCGTACGTCAGCCGAGCCGTCCGACGCAAAGATCTTGCCGCCGCCCGTACTGGCAATCTTGCCTGAGATGAAGATGCTCCCGCCTTCGGGGAGGACATCGTCCATGACGATCCGATCCTTCACCGGGTCATACCAGGCAGCGACGAGGAGCTTGTAGGAGCCGTCGTCCGTCTTCACAGCCTCTTCGGCCTGCAGTCGATAGGCGGAGCTCTTCACATCGATGTTGGTGGGACTCCCCGCCCGACGCCAAGCCTCGCGGATCTCAGAAATCTTCGCCTCAAGCACGGTTTCGTTGATCTTGAGCTCATAGGTGTCGTAGCCAGACTGTACGGTGCCGTTGAGGTTGATGAGGTCGCCCGAGATGATAATGGAGCCGCCCGCCACCCATTTGCCGCCCGAAGGTGCTTGGGCGTTGGAGGAGACGAAGGTCGTGCCGGGGGCGTGCGAAGCGTCGTGGTTATCCTTGCTGCTGATTTGGCCGATCTCGTTCTTCCACGCGTCCCCCGGAACATCGCCGCCGATGTTCGTGAGACCCGATGTGTAGGACTGCATGATCGAACCCTTTGCCGTCATGGTGAGGGTGCCGGACGCCCCCACGTCGCCGAGGGACACCAGATCGCCGTCCTTGGCTGTGATGCTTACGTCGCCCGCATTGTTGCGGATTTCGCCCGTGAGGACCAAGTTCGTGGCAGGCGTCACCGTCTCTTCAAACGGCTTCCCCTCTTCGTCCTTCGCGTGCTTCACGGTGTAGGAGCCCGTTTTGGCCTCCGACTCGATGCTGATCACCGGATCGGCCGTGTTGTCGCTCGAGCGAACCTTCCCTTGGAAGCCCGCCCCCTGGAGCGCACTTGCGTCGGCCGCAACGCCGTTAAGGTCAATTTCGCCGCCCTTGGCCTGAATCACGATGTCGCCCACCTTGAGCGAGGCGTTCGACTCGTTTTTGATCCACACGCCTTCGGCTGCGTTGGCGGAAATAGCCCCCGACCCCGTCACTTCAGCGGCATTGAGCTTGATGTTGCCGCCCGAGACGGTAATGCCGTTTACAGCAACATAGAGTTCCTCACTCTTTTCAATCGGCGCGAAAGTGCGCTTCGTAACCGTTTGACCGTTTTCCTCAAACTTGAGATCCACCCATCCGCCAAGCTTCTTTTGGTCCATAAGGGCGACAAGCGCATCGAATTCGGCCTTATAGCCGACGATGGCTTCATCCGTCGCGCCCGTATATTCTGTGAGGATCTTCTCGAGCTCCGCGTAGCGCTTCCAGTACACGTTGCCTTCGGATTCGGAAACCGGACCGGAGATGCTGCTGCGAATGTCCTTTTCCGCCTCTTTGGTGCCCGCCTCAACCTTGAGAGTGGGCGTGCTCTGCGAGCCCGTGATTTCTGCACCGCTCCCCTCGGGGTTGAGCAGCCCTGAGATCACGATGTCAGCCTTGGTGTTGACGCCGGCATCGATCGAACCCGTGACGTTGATGCGGCCCGTCTCTTCGACGGTAGCATCCTTCCTGCCGCTTCCCTTGACGGCAAGCGTCGACTTGTCGTCGGCTTTGAGCTGCCCCCAGTAGTGCGAAAGCGAGTCGCCCGTGATCATGTAGTCGCCCGAATCGCCCGTAACCGCCGTGTTGGTGGTCGAGACAACCTTGCCTGCGACGTCTACGATGCCCGAAAGCTTCGTCTTCGCATTGAGGTCGGCATCGATGCCCGAGAGGAGCGCGTAGGAGAAGGACTCCGCGCGGTTCTGCATCTCGAGCTTAGATTCCGTGCCGTCCGCAGCTGCGCCGGCATTGAGGAGCACCTCACCGCCCGAGCGGATTTCGGCGCCCGACTTGAGGCTGACGGTGTTCGTGCGCTCCACCGTGACCTTGGCGTTCGAATCTGCGTTGGCAAGCGCCGAACCCTCAATGCGGGTGAGCGCCTCGTGCTCGAGCACGTCTTCGCCCGTGGCGGCAAGCGCCACAACGCCTTTGGCAGACTGCGTGCGCAGGACCGCCCCCGATTCGACCGAAACGGTGTTGGCGTTCTTCACTGAACTCTCAACTGTAGCGCCCAATGCATTGTAGGCGCCCGCGGTGCGCGCGAGCACGCGCACAGCCGCATCACCCGTGCTCTTCGCCTCGGCCGTGATCGAGTCGCCGGCAAAGAGCTTTGCCTTATTGCCTACCGACACGTCGGCAGAACGCTCCACCGTGTTTGTAAACTTGATGCCGCCGCCGGCAATCGCGCCGTAGACCTCAGACTTCACGAGATGGTCGCCCGAGGCGGCGCCGAGCGTCCAGGCGTTGAGCGCGCCAAGCTGCAGATCACCGCCAGCAGAGAGCGCGGCGCTGTCCGTCACCTGTACGGCTGTCGATCCTTTCATGATGTTCGTCCCCACGGCGCCCGAAAGCGCGGCAAGGCCACCCTTGGTATTGTCGGCCGTCATGTGAAGATCGGAATTGGACGCGGCCGCGAAGCTCATGTCACCGGCAGTCTTGAAGCTCCCCGCAACCGCCAGTGCGGCGCTCGAAGTGTCCTTGTGGGTGGTGTGCACCGCATCGTTGCCATCTGCGTTGATGAGGGCGCCCCCAGCGGATTCACCGAGAATCTTCGCGCTTTCGGCGTTTTCTACCGCAGCGTTGAGTGACCCGAGCGTCGTCGCGCTGCCCTTAAGAGTCATTTCGGACTCGAGTCCGTGCACCACCGTGAGGTCGTTGCTGCCTGCTGCCAGAATGCCGCCCACCGTTACGGCGTTGGCCGAGGCGTCGTAGAGCCCGTAGCCGCCCGTGCGGAGTTGGGCTGCTGTACCGGCGGTCTTCCCTTCAGCCGCCCGGAACGCAGTGCCGTCAACGCTGAGAGAAGCCTTCGCCGTGTTGCTCAGATTCACCGTATTGAAGTTAAGGCCTGCAACGACTGCGCCGCCATAGCCTTCAACGCGGCCCGTGAGGCGCAGCGCATCGGAATCTTTGTCCGTCTTTTCGCCAGCCAAGGCCGAGAGCTTCACTTCGTCGCTCTTGAGCTTACCACCCGTAACGACAAGCGTCGCCTCGCCCGATTCTTCCGCCGTCGCCTTGACGACGCCCGCGGAGGCACCCAAAGCGCCACCCGCAGCGTAGGACTTGACGTTGAGTTCGGGGTGAAGATTCACCGCCGTCTCAAAAGAGGCGCCGGATGCTGAGACGTTCGTGAGCCTTGCCTCTGCCTTGCCGCTGTCGATGATCTCCGTGACGGCGCCCGCACCCGCCACCGCGCCGCCGTAGCCAGCCGTTGCTTCAGCCTGGAGGCGCTGCGCACGGTCGACGGTCGCTTTGACGCTGCCTTCGAAGTTCGAGTTTTCGAGCTTCACGACAACCGAGGAAGCATCCTTGATCTTCGCGATCTGCGCGCCGACGGCCACCGCACCTGCGGCAACACCGAAGGCGTCGGCCGTTACGGACGAGTCGTTCTTCGCCGTGATGTGAACCGAATCTCCCTTGACTTTAGCCTGGTCCTCAACAACAGCAGTGACGCCGCCCGAGACTTGCTCGCGCACGTAGGAGGCATTGCCGCCCACTAAACCCGCAGATCCCTGATGGACCTTGAGACTGTCGTGAGCTGCAGCGCTTGCCGTAATATCCGCAGTCTTGGCAGCGATCCCGCCGCCGCTCATCGTGACGGAGGCACCCATCACACGGTCGACAGTGACCACAGACGCGCCGATGCCGACGGCGCCCGCCGTGGCGCCTCCGAGTTCAGCGACAATCCCTGAACCCTCCTTGACATCTTCTTTGGCAGCAAGGGTGACTGAGTTTGAGCCCTCGAAGGTCGAATCGACCGACATCACGCCCGTGCCCTTGACGAGATTCGACTTGGCTTCGGTTTCGGACGTCACTCCTCCATCAGAAGCGCCGCCCGCGGCGCCCGTCGTCAGATCCTCCTTTGAGAGTGCGCCGTAGTCGCCCTTGAATTTTTCAAGTGTCTTGGACGTACCCGCATTCTCCGCATCGCCCTCGCCCAGGAGTTCCGCATAGCTCCCCGTCCCGCCCACACGGGTCGAGAAGACGTTCGCAGCGAGTGCCCCAAGCGAAGCAGAAGCCGAGACGAGGGTCGAATTGGCCTTTCTGTCGGCAAGAGCCTCGACCACAATATCCGTACCCTGGATGTCGGCATTCTTCACCATCGTGCCGACGTCTCCGGCCATGGTGTTCACCGCCACGGTCGCGCCGGCAGCGACGTATTTGGCCCCGGCCGCAGAGACGGCGACGAGTTCTATCGAGTCGTCGTTCTTCGCCGAGAGCGTCACCTGATTCTTGCCGTCACCCAATTGGGCATCATCCACGAGAACGAGCGTTTCGCCCGCCGTCTCGTTGATATAGGCAGTGCCGGCTAGAGCGCCGCCGCCCGACGCAGACGCTGCGCCGCCGTACTCGTTCCAGTCGAGCGTGCGGCCCGCTTCAATCGAGACCGCGCCCGCGGGCTTGACGGCGCTCTTGCCATCAACCACAGACTTCACGACCACGTCGGCCGTATTGATCGCAACCGTCGCGGCGCCGGCCAAAGCACCCGCACCGGCCGCCGACACGCCGAGATTGGTGATTCGCCCGAGGTAGTCCGCTTTCTGCGTATAAGCGCCGCCCTCGACCGTTGAGTTCGTCAAGGCGGTCACGACCGAGGACTTCTGGTTCGCGATGGCCACGACCGCATCAACCGCAAGGGCGCCTGCACCGCCCGCGGCGATTGTGAGGTTCGAAACACCTTCCTTCGCTTCAGCGCCAAGCGTCGTTGCCGCGTCGGACTTGAGCGAAGCGTTTTCAATCGCCGCACGTGTCGCGTGCGCCGCATCGGTCTGCGTCACCGACCCATTGGCGCTCATCCCCCCGGCGCCGCCCGCTGTGACGAGTACGCTCGAGAAGTTCGCGTAGTCACCCGCCTCGACGGCGAGCTTGCCGGCGGATTCAAGCGTGGAATTGGAGACGCCCGCTTCGGTCTTGCCCGCATGCGTGACGATCGAGGCCGTTCCTGCGGCCTGCGCGGTCCCCGCGCCGCCACCGTTGATCGTAAGCGTCTTATAGGTCGTCGTAGAAGTGGCCGCCACCGCAATGCCGTCCACCGTCTCTTTGCCGCGCTTGTCTTCAAAGCTCGTTTGGACATTGAGCGCATCCTGCTCAACGATCGCGTTGTTGATGTGCGCGTCGTCTACGCCCGACTTCATCGTGAGCGTCCCGGTACCCTTTCCGGTTTCCTTGACGGTTGAGCCGCTCACCGTCGCCGTGGTTGCCCCCGAGCGTTCGCTCATCGCGACGGATAGCCCGAGCGCAATCGTCCCGGCGCCCACAGCCTGACCAGCATAGGTGCCGATCACATCGTTGGATTCAGCGTGCACCGCGACAGCATCAGCCGCTTGCAGGATCGAATTCGTCAGCGCAGCCGACGTGTTGCCCGTGATCGTGTTGAAGGCCGTGGAGCCTGCAACCGCTACCGTGCCCGCGCCCGCGCCGCCCACGCCGATCGTGTCGAGGTCGTTGGCCGAGTGGGCTGCCACGTTGAGCGAACTCACGCCCGCCTTGAGGCCGTGTGCGCCTGCTGCGACGTCCACATCGATGGTATTGACGGCAACACCGGCCCCAAGGGCCGCAGCCTGACTCGCAGCCGCTACGAGAGCCAGATTGTCAATGTCAGCGCGGCTCTCGGCGCGCACGACGACGTCGCCCGCACCTTCAATGGTCTCATCGGCTGCACCCTCTTGATTGTTTGTTTTCAGCCCCGTGAGGTCTGCCGCAACCTTGCGTTCCACGACATTCTTCGCCGCGGCTCCCGAGAGTCCCACCGTGCCGCCCGCACCTACGGCGAGCGTGAGGGTGGAGACGTGATCTTGGGCTTCGGCCGACACGCCAACATCCGTCTTCTCGTTTGAGGCGAGAAGCGTGAGTCCGTTCACGTCCGCGTTGGTTCTTCCGCGGCTCGAGGCGAAGGCAAGTCCAGCACCCGCGGCAGCGCCCGGCTTCACTGCGGCCGAGACGGCGCCCGAGAGCGTCCAGAGTTCGGAAGCGTCACGCGCTTGAGCGTCAAAATGCCCAAGCCCGTCGAGCGTCACCGCGTCGACGTCGATCTGCGCATTTCCGACGGCGCGGTTCACCGCGACGCTCGCACCCAGTGCTACGTTCGAAGCGACGGTCGCCGCGGCGGCGGCCGTCCAAATTTCGGACTTATTCTCGGCGAGGAGTCCGAGGGCGCCCGGCACTGTCGAGCCGTTCTCCGCAGAGGCGCCCTTAAAGCTTGAAATCGTCGAATCTTTGAGCTTCGTCAGGGCATTGTTCTCAACTTCAGCCACCACGACAGCGGCCCCAAAGCCGCCCCCACCCGCTGAAACCTGCGCGCTCACGTTGCCCGCGACGTTCACGGTCTTGGCATTCGTCTGTGCGGCGAGCACTGCACGGACCGCATCGTCCTTCATCGCACCGGCCGTAAGGGTGAGTTTTTCGGCCGAAGCCTGAGCCGTCTGCTTCACGTCTGAGACGATCACCGAACCGGAAGCCGCGAAGTTGCCGGAGGTGCCCGCGGCGCCCGCGGCGACAGCAACCGTCACGACGTCGCTTTGTGCCTTTTCGCTAAAAAGCCCCGAGCCGTCGTGCGTCACCGTGAGACCCTTCGACGAAGCGCCGAAGGTGTTTTCAAAGTTCGTAACCACAACGCCGGCACCGCCCGCGCCGCCCGAGGAACCGCCCGTTGCCGCAACGGAAAGCGCCGCGGAGACCTGCGTCATGCCTGCGCCTTTCAGGAAGCCGGAGCGGAGGTCGCGGTAATTTTTGCCTGAGTTGTCCTTGGCGATCTGAACGTCATCGAGAAGAGAGCGGTTCAAAAGCTCATCCTCTTCCACGAGTCCCGTGCGGCCCTTCGCGCGTTCGGCGTAGGCATGCGCTTCCTCGCCCTCGCCCGTACCGGCATCGCGTGCGGTGATCGTGAAAGATCCGTCCTTGGCGAGCGAAGCCTGCGACTTCTCAACCGTCGCATTCACGCGGTTGGTGATGTCCGCCGAGATGATCGAGCCGTTTAATGCCACACCCGAACCGCTGCCCACGGCGGCCTGCACGCCCACCGCGGTATTGACTTGCGTGAGCGAAGCGAGCGCCTTCACGTCAACAGACTTCGCGTTTGTGAAGTTCGCGCCCTTGAGCGTCGAGGCGACGGTGTTGTCGATGTCCGCCACGGCCACGGCAGCGCCCACGGCGCCGGAGAAGCCGCCCGAACCGGAGGCGACGCCGACGGTGGTGCCGCCCGTCACCTGAACTTCGCCCGTCCAGGCAGTCTGCGCGTATTCAAATTCGCCTGACGTGTTTCCGACGGACAAACCTTCCACATCCGCACGGACGGTGTTTTCGATGAGGTTCACCGAGACGCCCGCGTCGATCGCGCCGGCAGGGCCGTTCGAGGTCGAGACGGCTACGCCGAGTCCCTGGGCAACGGTCGTGCCGTTGACGAGCGAATAAACGCCCATGTCCTCAACTTTCTCCGAGAGCGACACATTCTTGAGGGTCAGGCGGTTTTCCGCATTGTTCTGGTTCACAGCGGCAGCGCCGCCGATCCCGACCGACGTACCCGATCCGCCCTTCGAGACAGAAACGGCTGCGCCGCCCGCAAAGGCGCCGACCCACTTGTTCGTCACCGACTCGACGGCCGTCTTTTGGGCGTCGAGCGTAATCTTTCCAGCCGAAGCGCCTTCAATGTGAAGGACATTCGATTCGGCCACATCGTTCCAGGCAAAGGATCCTGCCGCAGAGAGCTGGAAGCTCGATCCGGCAGCCTGAACGCCTGAGGTGACGCTGTCGGTGGAGGCAATGCCTGACGATCGTTCCCCAGTCTCAAGTCCAGAGTAGCTCCCGTCGCTGCCGGCAGCATCGCCGCCGGCCTGAGCCGCCGCCTCACCTGCGCCCTTCGTAACTGCGCCCTGCAGAGCGCCGCCTTCGGCAAGACCAGACGCGGCGTCCTTAAGCGCCTTTGAGCCCGTCTGTTCCCCAAGAGCGCTGAGGCCGCCCGCCGCATCGGGCTTCTTGGTGTTGGCAGAGCCGGACCCGGAAACGCCTGCCTGACCGGCGAGTCCGACGGCATTGAGGTTGAGGCCGCTTTCAGCCGTGAGGGCGAGTGTACCGTCCGCTTTGAGCGCACCCGCGCCGTAGTCCCGAATACTCGACGTCCCGTCAAGGTCCTTCATTTCGAGCGTATTGCCGAAAGACCCGAGATTCACTGCGACGCCCGCCCCCACGGCGTTTGCCGCCCCCTGCGCGCTCTTCACAAAGGAGAGTGCACCAGCAGCAGTCTGCACCGAATCGTCTCGCAGAGCCTTCATCGTAAGGTCGCCCGACCGCGCTTCAATCCGTGCCTCGTCGTCAATGGCGATGCGGTTCTTTGCATCAGCTTCCGTGACGGCCGTCATGCCCGACGCTGAAAGCGTGCCCGTGTTGTAGCCCGCGGACGCGGCGATGGTAACGCCGTCCAATTCATCGTTCGCGGTGAGGTCCGTCTTTGTACCGGAAAGCCCAGCGCCCTCCTTCACGAGAATGAGATTGTCGGTGCCGAGCTCGTGATAGACCACCGAAGCGCCGAGGGACGTGCCCTTGTCGATGGTCGGAAGCGGCACGCCCAAGAAGTCGTCGAGCTGCCCGCTCATGGCGATGCTTTCATTGCGGCTCGTCGCCCTGAGCCCAAGGGCTTCGGCCGACTCGAGGGCCGCCCCTGCGCCCACTTCAACTGTGCTCTTCGTCGTCTGATCGAGTACCGCGAGCGAGCCCGCGACGGAGAAGGGATTATCGGCCTGCGCCTCGTTCGTCTTGCCAGCTGCCGAAACAAAGGCGTTGGTGTAGCTTGCCGGATTGATGAAATCGAGAACGCTCATGCCGAAGTCGATGAGGTCCGTTGCGGTTCCCGCACCTTTACCCGCGAGCGCCATGAGGGCCTTCAAGCTGCTCGAGAATTCTGCAAAGGCGGTCTGGAGCTGAGTGATGCCGGTCGTGAAATTCTCTGCTTGGCCCACCGCATCGAAGGCTTCGACCATCTTGTCCTTGGCAGCCGTGAAGGCGGCGAGCTCGTCCTTATAGCCTTCTGCGGAGAAATGATCCGCGTAGGTGTTGAAGCAGTCTATGAGCTCCTTTTTAAGGAACTTGAACCGGTCCTTGTTGATCAGCGCTTCGGAGGAAAGCGTGAGGTCGCCTGAGCTCTTCGTCGTGATCGAGGCGCCCTCACCCACTGTCACGCTTGCGAGCGAGGAGGCACCGTCGCCCGCTTTATTGATGAGAATCGCGAGCGCACCCTGCTTGTCTTTTCCTGCGTTAGCCTTCTCGCTGTCGATAACCTGCTTTGTCACCGCCTCGTAGTGGTGGTCAGCGAGGTGAGACTTCGCTTCAACGGTGAACTTTCCTGTTGACTGAAGCTGCACCTTCGGTGCGATCGTCACCGTCGCCGACTGGGCGTTCTTCACGTAGGCGGCCGCACCGCCGAGTTGAAAGTTCTCGGTCGTGGCGCTCCCGCCCGCGGAAGTGCCGAACACGCGGGCGACCGATTCAGCCACCTTGCTCAAGGCAAGGTTCGACCCGAAATCCTGGATCTTCATCTGGAAGCCGTAGTCGCCCACGGTGGTCTTTGCCCCGACCTTGAGGGTTTCCGTCTCGTTCGTCGCACGTACGTCTGCCGTCCCCGAGGTCGTGAAGCCCGCGCCGAGATTCGTTTGGGCCGAAGCGTTGAACTTCGTGATGTTCACCGCGAGGGCGATGTTGCCCGTGGGCGGCGTATTTGTTTCTGCGTCCGTCTCAACGCGGTTCGTCTGCTTGGCCTCCGCGGTCACCTTCGAGGGCCCCTGAGCACGCGTGCCGGCCGCGCCAATCTTTGCGCCGTCGGCAACGGAAACGGTTGTCCCTGCATCCAGGTCCGCATAGATGAAGCTCGCCTGCGGCGCCTTCGTCGCCGAAGTAGCCGCCTTCACGCTGGCATCCACTTTAAGGTCGCCCGCTGCGGCGAACTTGAGTTCGCCGTCGGTTGCAAGCGCCCCCTTGATCTCCACGGCACTCGTGTTCTTCACGCGCATCGCTGCGGCAGAGACCACCGGGATCGATTCGGCCTCGCCCCAATTGAGGAAGTTCTTAAACCCGGACTGGTCGCCCACCTTGAGGTCGGAGTGCGCCTCGCTCTCAAGGGTGAGCCCCTTCACACCGGTCACTTCGGCCTTTTCGCCTACCGTAACCCGCGCGTCGGCCGACATGTCCACATATTCGAGCGTGCCCGCATCAATCGGCACCAATCCGCTCTCGAGCGTCTCGAGTGCCTTCCCGGTGAAGCTCTTCGAATGGTCAACAATATTGAAGGCTCGGGCCTCGGCAGTCAGTTTTCCTTCGGCGCGCACGGTACCCGAGAGCTCAACGGAAGCCAAAACATCACGGCCTTCGCCGTCACTTGACTTGAAGAGAATCGGGTCGTCCGCACGCGGATTGAGAGCGCCGTTGCCGGCATGGGCCTTCGCCGTGAGGTTGCCCGCAGCCTTGACGACCGCTCCTTCCTCAACCACCACGCTCGCGGCAACCGCCCCTCCCTTGCCGTCCGTCTTCTTTCCGGACTCCGGAGCCTGCGTTTGAGCCTTTGCGACAAGATCGCCCGCCGCGCGTGCGAAAAGAAGCACGTCGCCCGTTTCGGGATCGGTCTTGAAAGCGAGGTCCTTTGCGAGGTTGGCCGAAGTGGTCACCTTTCCGTCTTTGCCGCGGATATTGACGAGGTCCTGGAAGTTGGTTACGCCCGTTGTGAGGTGCGCGCCCGAAGTGATTTGGACGCTCCCTGCGAGCAATGCGAGACTGTTGCCCGCGTTGATGCTGCCCTGGACGGTGATCACGGCCTCGGGATTGATCGGCACGCCGTCACCCGTGCGGAGGTTTTGGAGAAAGGCGTCATTGAAGGCGGTCGGCTTGTCACCGTTGGCGAGGTTCGACCACGTTTTGAACTGATCCTGCGTCGTGATCGTCGTCGTG
Organism: uncultured Sutterella sp.; assembly: GCA_905198475.1. Lineage (GTDB taxonomy): Bacteria > Pseudomonadota > Gammaproteobacteria > Burkholderiales > Burkholderiaceae_F > Sutterella. Next base: position 22,718 of record CAJKCQ010000032.1, read on the forward strand.
AGGCTGCCGGCGTTGATGACGCCCGTCGTTCCCACCAGCATGCCGACCGGGGAGACGAAATAGAGGTCGCCGCCGATCTTATTGTTCTTCACGGCGTTCACGACGCCGTTAATCTTGATCTGTGCATTGACGAGGTTGAGGAGTTGCTGGCCGCGACCGAACTGCAGATTTGCAATTTGATCCGCATTCACCGTGAACTCTTTGAACTTGTTGATGCCGGTCTTGCCGCCGTTGACGAACTTGGAGGTCGTGACGTTGAGGACCTTGCCCGCTTGGTCCACCTTCACGGTGGTGCTGCCCCAATCGCTCACGACGCCCGCGGCCGAGACACTCCCGGCAGCCAGAGCCGAAAGGAGGAGCGCCGAAAGGCCCTTTTGGACCGTTGAGCGCACTTTGCCCTTGCCAAAGGCGGTCTTCGTTTCATCCGTCGCAACAAACTGTCCGCGGGCCTTGTTCCAGAGTACCTTGAAGATCGCGTTCATACATCACCTCAATCTATTCTTCGTCCGGGCGTTCCTGCGCCCGTCGTCCGCGGCCCTGTGCGTCACCAGGACGCCGTCACCGCCAAGTCGAAGCGCGCCTTGTCCGCGCGCTCGCCTGCACCGAGATTTCTAATGAGCGGGAAGCCCGCCGTTGCCGTCACTGAGGCGCCCTTCCAAAGGGGCCAGGTTGCGCCGAGCCCCGTGGAAGCGAGTTCGCGCCGGCTGTAGGAGGAAGTCCCTGCAAGCCGCCCCGCATCGAGGAAGGCAAAGAGCGCGGTGCGGGGACCCGCAGGCGCCCAGGAGGCCTCAAAGTTCACGTAGGCGCCCGCCTCGGCCGAGAGCACGTCGTTGTCATAACCGCGCACGCCGCTCGTGTGGCCGAGATAAAAGTACTGCGACGAGGAGAGTGGATCGCCGTCGATGACCGCCTGCCAGGCGCCCGAAACGGAAACCCGCCAGTCGGGCGCGGTCTGCACCCGCCAGAAGGCGCTCCCCGTAAGAATGTTCTGTTCCCAGCGCTCCTCGAAGGTGCGCTCCTTCACGCGGCCATGCCCGACGGCAGTCGTGAAGTAAAAGACCGACTGGCTGCCGAAGACAATCGCTTCAACGCCCGCCCGAGCGGTATCAATCTCCACGTCGTTAATCGTCACCGCAAAGAAATCTGTCTCGCTCTTCTGTCGCGACCATTCGCCCCAGAGGGTCCACTTCTGCTGTGGGGTGACGTAAACCAGGGCGAACGGTCGACTAATCGCGAAATTTGTACCAAATAAACATCATCCATAT
>CAJKCQ010000033.1 GCA_905198475.1 uncultured Sutterella sp.
AGACGCGGTGTCAAGGCGACATTCGGGATGCCATCAGGTGCGTCGGGTATGCTCTAGGCTGGCTGAAGTAAACTTCAGGTACCAGTATTCTTGCCCGTTCGCCCTGACGGCTCGGACGCCATCGGCGGCGCCGTGAACATCATCATGAAGAAGCAGGTGAAGCAGTTCACGGGCTCGCTCTCGGTCGAACGCACGCAGTTCGACGACTCAGCCTACGGCAACCGTTGGGGCGCGGGCGCCTATCTCGGCATCCCGCTCAAGGACGAGGTCGCCTCGCTTCTGCTGCGCGGCCGCTACTTGGACCGCGACGCCTCGAACCTGCGCACGCCGGGGGGCGGCTACGCGTCCCACTCGGCCGCGGACGGCTACACGGGCAACATCGGCGGGCGCCTCAACCTCTCGCCCAACGCCGACAACGACCTCTATCTCGACCTCGACTACACCCGCTTCAAGGGCGGTTCGATGTCGACTTCCCCCGTGGACTACGAAGCGCACCGCTGGTTTGAGAAGTACGCTGCCGTAATCGGGCACGAAGGCCGCTACAGAATCGGTGAACTCTCGACCTACTTCCAGTTCCAGGGCCAGGACCTCATCAAGACGCAGACGGGCCCGGCGAGAAAGAGCGGCAACCCAGCCATGCTCGACACGGCCAACAAGACGACGAAGGGGTCCTTCTCGGATCCGCTGATGTCCTCGAAGCACTACACGCTCGCGACGAAGTTGAAGACGCCGCTTTCCTTCGGCGACATGGGCGACATGATCCTGCAGACGGGCGCGCAGTTCGACTACTCGACCTATGAGGAGAACTTCTACCTCAAGGACGGCAGCCCCGTCATTGCGGACGTGCTCGACCACAAGCAGGCCGCCCTCTTTGCCGAAGGCGAGTACTTCATCAACGAGAACTGGATCGCGACGGTGGGCGGCCGCCTGCAGTGGAGCGACCTCTTCGACTATCACTTCTCTCCGCGCGCCTACCTCGTCTGGAAGCCCTCGCAGATCCTGAGCTTCAAGGGCGGCGTGGCGAACGGTTACCGCGCTCCGGCGATCCAGCAGCTCACCGACGGGCTCTACAGCTTCAACAAACGCGGCGAAACGGCGAAGTACATCTACGGCAACCCGGATCTGAAGCCCGAGGAGAGCTGGAACTACGAGCTCTCGGCCACGGTCGAATTTCCGAACGTGGCGCAGGTTACGGCGGGGATCTTCTACACCGACTTCAAGAATCAGCTCGACCAGGAGCAGTTTGGTGAAGCCTCCGCCAGCACCTGGCACGACGTCAACCGCGGCAAGGTCGAGGCGAAGGGCGCCGAAGTCTTCGTGAAGACGGCGGCCTTCCACGGCCTGAGCTTCACGGGCGGCTACACCCTGATGGATTCGAAGATCAAGGGCGGTGAAAAGGACGGCAGGCGCTCGAACAACCTTCCGAAGCACACCCTCACGGCGCGCATCGACTACACTCAGGGCGACTTCAATGCGTACCTGAAGTCGCTCTCGAAGTTCGGCGCCGAGAATCCCAACGGCGACGTTTCCAAGGGAAAGCTCGAGAAGTACAAGAACTACACCACGGTCGACATCGGCGCGTCCTACACGCTCGCCAAGCAGCACCATTTCACGGTGGCGCTCAACAACATCTTCGACGCGGGCATCGACTACACGGCCTTCACGACCGAGAATCGCGGTCAACTCACGACCACGTGGGTGAACGAGTACCGCGACTACATCGACGGGCGCAACCTCTGGCTCAACTACACCTACACGTTCTAACGTAGTTAAGGCATGGTCAGAAAGAGTTGATCTGAAGGCGGCCGGCCGGCCCGTGCAGGTTTCGTGTGCTCTACGGCGTCGAGCCGGCCGTTTTCTTTTCGCTCAAAAGCCGAAGGGGCCGCTCTCGAAATGAGGGCGGCCCCTTCGGCATTGTCGGAAGACCCGGGCGCTGCGGGAGTGGCGTCGGCGCTCCCTTCAGCAGAACCGGATGCGCCGGTCCTCAGCCCTCGGGCTGCTGCAGCTGGTCGTAGTAGCCCGAGAGCTTCTCGAGCACCTCGAGCCTGAGGTTCGGGAGCTTGCCGCCGAAGCGCCGGCGCAGCAGCGCGACGATGCGCTCGAGCTCGGCGTCGGCGTTCTCAAACCCGGCGATCGAGGAGGCCTCGACGTGGAGCCGTGCGTCGCCGTGGGCGGGCATGCGGATCCGGAAGCGGAGGTTCTTCCCGAAGGGGTCGGTCGCGACCACGAGCTCCGCGTCGGCGATTGCGACGAGTTCGTCCGAGGTGGGCGCCGTCCCATAGGGGAAGCGCGTCAAGAGGCAGGGCCGGGCGAACTGCTCGGGGTTGGGGAACCCGACCGCGCGCCCGATCTCGCGGATCCGGGGCTTCGGGATCCCGGCCATCGCGAGGGGCGAATAGACGTGGAGCTCTTCGAGCGCCTTGATGCCGGGGCGGTAGACGCCGAGGTCGGAGGTGTTCGTGCCGTCGCAGACGGGGCCTTCGCAGCCCGACTTGCGCGCCACCTCCATCAGCGTCTCGAAGAGGTGGTGCTTGCAGACGTAGCAGCGGTTGGCGCCCGCGTGGGCGAGCTCGGAGAGCGTGAGCGAAGTCGCGGGCACGAGGATCGGCTCGTAGCCGAGGAGCTCGGCGTCCTTGAGCGCGCCCGCCGTTTCGTCGGGGGCGATCTGCGGCCCGATGATGTGCAGCAGCGACGCTTTGAAGCCGAGGTGCTTCGCCGAAAAGGCGAGGAAGCGGCTGTCGAGGCCCCCGGAGTAGGCGATCGAAAAGGCGCGCTGCGGGGCGATTTCGGCGAGGACTTCGCCGAGGCGGCGGATTTCAGGAAAGTCGAGGAGGTCCATGAGGGGCGCTTCCGACCGAGTGGTGTTCGACGGCATGTTGAGCGAGGTCTTTCTCAAATGAGTCGTGAGGAGAGTGAACCCAAAAAGGCCCGCGCAGGGCTCGGGTGAGCCGACGCGGGCCTGATGGAGCGGAAGGCCTTGTCCTACGCGGACCGAAATGCTTCCTGACTGCGGAAAAGGCAGTTCGAAACTGCCTGAAACAATCAAGATCCGCGGGGAGGTGCGGAGGGGAGGTTAATGCTTCCCGCCGCCGCAGCAGCCTTCGTGGTGATGGTGGTGCTCGCCTTCACCCTCATGATGGTGGCCGTGGCCCCCGCAGCAGCAGGGGTGGGCCTCGGGCGCGACGACGCGCGGGACGGTGAGCGACCCTTCGGGCATCAGGATGGTCGAGGGATGTTCGCCCACGTATTCACGGGCGATCTTGAGCGCCTCCTCGACGGTGTCGACGGCCGCCGTGAAGTGCATGCTCTTCGCGAGGTCGCGATTGAGCGCGGTGACGAGGATGAACTTCGCCTTGCCCTGCGGGCGCGTGATGGCGTACGCCTTGTTGGCGCCGATCTGGAAGTTGTCCTCGAGCTCCTTCTTGATCGCTTCAGGGGTCGTGAGGCGCTTGAAGGTCTCCTCGAGCTTCGCCGACCCCGAGCCCTCGATGCATTCGGCGAGGAGAATCACGACGCCGCCCTTGCGGACCGCGCACGCGGCGTTGTCCATCGTCTTCTGCATCTGGTAGACGTTGATGTCCTTCGGATAGCCGCCGCAGGAGGCGATCACGAGGTCGGCCTCCTTCGGGATCTCGCAGCCGTAGACGCGGTCCACGAACTTGCAGGCCTCCTTGTGCGCCTTGATGTAGTCGCCCGCGAAGATCTTGAGGAACTCGTGCTTGGCGTTGAGGATGGCGTTGAAGAGGAAGAGCGAACGGCCCTTGGCGAAGAGCGCGACGCCCTCCATCTGGTCGTCGTAGCAGGGGTTGCCCTCCATGCGGCCGAGACCGGCGGCTTCGGAGAGCATGTGGCTGTGGTTCATGCGCACGGTCTCCATCGCCGCGCACCCCGGCAGAATGGCCTTGCGCCCGCCGCCGTAGCCCGAGAAGTAGTGGTGCACGATCGTGCCCGTGAGGAACACGTGGTCCACGTCGCAGAGGAGCTTGTTGATCCAGACGGGCGTGCCGAGCGAGGTCTTGCCGAAGTACTCGAAGTCGTCGGCGTTCGTCGCGATGGAGTTGTACATCTTGATGCGGCGCGCGACGTCCTCGCTCACCTCGCCCACCATCTCCTCATGCGTCATCGCGCGGTGCGTACCGAGCGCGAAGACGATGCGCATGTTTTCGTCGGGGACGCCCAACTTGTTCATCTCCTCGACGAGGATCGGCATGAACACTTCGGAGTTGGCGATGCGCGTCGGGTCGTTGCAGATGAAGGCCACGGTGTCGCCGGGCTTGACGATCTCGTTGATCGGGGGGAGCCCGATCGGATGGTAGAGGGCCTCGAGGACGTGTTCCTTCACGTTCTGCATTACTTCGCACGGTTCCGTGCGGACGACCTTCAGAACGTCGTCGGAGTCGAATTCAAAGGTCTTGCGGCCGTGCCCGTAGGCGAAGTCGTACGTGGTGAGCGCCATGGCTTTTCTCCCTTCGGCCGCCGGGGCTCCCGCATGGCGGAGGGCTCGTGAGGAAGCTCTCCCGCGGGCGGGGCGGTCGTCACTCTTGCGGTTTACCTGTAGATCGGCCGGAGTACGCCGGTGGACGTACTCCGACAGCGGTCGGGCGCCATTATAAAGGCGCCGCCCGCCGTGAGGCCCATTCGTGCCGAGGCCGGCAGGAATTAGGAAAAACTAGGAGGATCAATGGAAAAGAGGGAATCCGCCGGGGGCGGACGCTCCACCCTCTGATCCTCATCAATCTTGAGCCGGCAGAAAGTCGTAGTTCATAGGGAATTATCCAATTGCCTCGATTCCTAGAATCGAACGAAACGTGAGGGCGTCTCCATTTTGGTGCGTCGCCCGCCTTCGGCATGCGCTTCCCGCCAAGGGCGGCCGCACCGGATGGCGCCTGCACTGGTCCGTCAAGGAACCTGCGGGAGTCCCCCTCCGTCCGTTTTCACTCATCGGGCTCTTCGCCCGCCTCCGCCGCCGGCACTGCGGCCGGCCGGGCCGATCCGAAAGGAGATTCCTCATCATGGCTCTTCCGCTGCGCATCAAGTTTCGTGACTGGGACTTCTGGACGCCGCTCCTCCTGGGCGACGTGAAGTCCGAGAAGCTCGACATCCGGCCCACGCGCGTTGCGTCCCTCATCGACAACGTCGCAGACGACGCCGAGTGCGAAGCCGCCGAGATGAGCCTCTCGCGCTACAACCTCAGAATCGACCAGGGCACGGCCCAGGGCATCGTCGCGGTGCCGTTCTTCATCATGCGGGGCTTCCGCACGCGCAACATCGTCACCACCGAATCGAGCCCGATCGAGCGGCTCGAGGACCTTGAAGGCAAGACGATCGGCCTCTCGGGCTGGCAGGATTCGGGCAACACCTGGACGCGCGCGCTGCTGCGCCGCGCCGGGGTCGACTGCGACAAGATCAAGTGGGTGCTCTCGCGCTGCACGGCGGCCGACAAGATCGAACCCAACCGCGGGCGGCAGTTCTGGAACGGCACGACGATCACCCACGAGCCCGACGAGGCCCCCCTCGTGGACATGCTCCACGACGGCAGAATCGACGTGATGTTCCAGGCCTTCATGCCGAAGGGCTACTGCGATGGTGCGCTCGGGCTTCGTTCCGTCGTGCGCGACTTCAAGGCGCACGAGCTCGCCTACTACAAGGACACGGGCTACGTTCCGGGCATCCACATCCTCGCCCTCAAGGAGGCGTTCGTGCGCGAGAATCCGTGGGTCGTGACGGAGCTCTGCCGCACGCTCGACCGCTCGCGCAGGGTTTGGCGCGAGAAGCGCCGCCGCTACGCCGAAACGACGCCCTGGATCCTGCAGGACCTGATCGACGAGGGGCAGAAGCTCGCCCACGACTACGACGCCTGGGGCTTCAAGGCGAACAAGCGCATGGTGGACGACTTCTGCCGCGAGGCCTACGAGCAGCACCTCACGGAGCACCTCAACACCGCCGAGAAGCTCTTTCCGGAGGCCTTTGAAGATGTCGAATGAGAAGAAGACGACGCTGCGCGTCGCGCTCGGGCAGTTCTTCGTGAAGGAGACTTCGGCGGAGAATCAGGCGATCACCCGCGGCCTCGTCGAGCGCGCCGAAGCGGGCGGGGCGGACCTGCTCGTCCTTCCCGAAGGCGTCGTCGCCCGCAAGCCCGGCGTCTCCGACTGGGCCGTGCGCTTCAAGGAGCCGCTCGACGGCCCCTACGTGACGGCGCTCCGCGAGGCGACGAAGGGCCGGCACGTGACGGTCGTGTGCACCGTGCAGGCGAAGATCCCCGGCGAGGAGCGCTACGCCAACGACCTTCTGGTCGTGCAGAACGGCGAACTCAAGCTCGTCTACCAGAAGCTTCACCTCTACGACGCCTTCAAGGCGCGCGAGAGCGACAACGCGGTGCCGGGAAACGAAGTTCCGGCCTTGGTGGACGTCGGCCCCTTCCGCTGCGGGTTCCTCACCTGCTACGACGTGCGCTTCCCCGAGATGACGCGTGCGCTGGCGCTCGCGGGCGCGACGCTTCTCGTGGTCCCGGCCGCTTGGGTGAAGGGCCCCCTGAAGGAGTCCCACTGGGACCTCAACCTGCGCGCCCGCGCGCTCGAGAACGTCTGCTTCGTGGCAGGCGTGAGCGAGTGCGGTCCGGTGAACATCGGCTGCTCCAAGGTGGTGGACCCCTACGGCGTCGTGGTCGCCCAGTGCGGCACGAGCGACCAGCTTCTCTTCACCGACATCGACGCGCAGACGGTCGAGCGCTGCCGCGCCGCACTCCCCGTGCTCGAAAACCGGCGCTTTGCCGCGCCGAAACTGCGTCAACCCGGCGAGCTCTGAGGGCCGCCCGCATTGGAATCCGAATACTGAGAGGAGATTCATCATGAAGTTCAATTTCCGCGCCGCGGCGCTCGCGGCCGTCCTTGCAGTCACCACCTTGTCCGCCGCTGCGGCCGAGATCCCCGCGCAGAAGCTCGACCCGGCCCTGAACGCCCGGCTCCCCGAGGCGATCAAGACGGCCGGCGTCATCAAGAACTGCGTGATCGGCTCCTTCTCGCCCTACACGATCACGCGCGCCGACAAGTCGATTGAAGGCGCGGCGATGGACATCACCAAGGCCTTGAGCGAAGTGCTCGGCGTGAAGATCGAAACGACGAAGATCGCGGGCCACTCCGCAACGATGCTGGGCCTCAAGTCCGGGCGCTACGACGTCTCGACCGAACCGGTGGGCGACTATCCCGACCGAGAGGCGAACTACGACTTCGTCGACTACGTGCGCGAGTTCGTGGTCTTCGCCGTGAAGAAGGGCAACCCGCACAACATCAGGAGCCTCGCCGACACCTGCGGCCTCAAGGTCTCCGTGATGGCCGCCGGAAGCGCCGAGCGCGTGATCAAGGAGCAGAGCAAGGTCTGCGTGAAGGAGGGCAAGAAGCCCGTGACGGTGCTCTCCTTCGAAGGGCAGGCCGCGCCCGCGATGGCGCTCTCCTCCGGGCGCGCCGACGCCTTCTTCTCGAGCCAGGCGCCGCTCACCTACTTCGTCGCCCAGTCGGGCGGCAAGCTTGAGCTCGCCGCCGTCGGCGAGAAGAACGGCTTCGACGACATCTATCAGGGTGCGGTCGTAATGAAGGGCAATCCCCTCGCGCCCGTGCTCCTCGACGCATTCAAGGTCCTCTTTGAGAACGGCACCTACAAGGCCGTGATGGAGAAGTGGAACCTCAACTACAACCAGCTTGAGGCCCCGGGCCTCAACCTCGCCACGGCGAAGAAGAACTGACGCTGACGGGGCCGCCGCTCCGAGGGGCCTTTCTGCGGGCCCCGGGAGCGGCCGGGCGTGATCCTGCACCCTTCTGAGAGCGACTTAAATGACTGAGGAAGCGAAGAATTCCAAACCGACGGAGGCGGGGCCCGCCGCTGGACCTCCGACGAGCTCGCGCGCACCGCGAAGGACGTCGCGGGCGCCCGCCGCATGACGCATCCCGGACGGACGGCGCTCACGATCGTGATCGCGCTCCTCTTGGCCGGGAGCGTCTGGGCCTGTGCGGTGAACCCCAACTTCGGCTGGGCGACCGTGTGGGCCTACCTCTTCGACCGGAGCGTCCTCACGGGCATCGAGATGACGCTCTCGCTCACCGTGATCTCCATGGTGCTCGGCACCGTGCTCGGTCTCGTCTGCGCCATGCTCAAGATGTCGGGGATGCCGTTCTTCGCCGGGCTCGCGGACCTCTATCTCTGGTTCTTCCGCTCCACGCCGCTCCTCGTGCAGCTCCTCTTCTGGTACAACCTCGCCGCGCTCTTTCCCAACCTCGGAATTCCGGGCGTGTGGATGGTCCCGACGAACGACGTGATCACGCCGCTCACGGCCGCTATCGTCGGGCTCTCGCTCAACGAAGGCGCCTACATGGGCGAGATCATCCGCGCGGGCCTGCAGTCGGTCGATCCCGCGCAGAGGGAGACGGCCGAGGCCTTCGGCATGAGCCGCCGGCAGATTCTCTTCCGCGTGATGCTTCCGCAGGCGATGCGCTCGATCATCCCGCCTACGGGCAACCAGGTGATCTCGATGGTGAAGGCGACCGCGATGGTCTCCGTGATCGCCATGGACGATCTGCTTTATTCGGTTCAGACGATCTACAACGAAAACTTCCAGATCATCCCGCTGCTCCTCGTCGCCGTGATCTGGTACCTCGTGATCACGTCGGTGCTCACCGTCGTTCAGGCGAAGATCGAACGCCACTACCGCAGGGGCGAGCGTGATTCGGGCTACGTCCCGGAAGCGCCGCAGCCCACCGCCTGATCCACCGCTCCCCCGTAGAGACAGAGAAGATGACGAACGAAACGAACGCGAACGCCGCCCTCGAAGTGAAGGCGCAGGCAAAGAGCGTGGAGGAGGACGCGACCGAGGTCCGTCCCCGCAAGAGCGGCCCGGCGATCGTCGTGCGGGCCCACAACGTGGTGAAGTCCTTCGGGCGCAATACGGTTCTGAAGGGCATCGACATGGAGATCCACCGCGGCAAGGTCGTGGTGATCCTCGGCCCCTCGGGCTCGGGTAAGTCCACGTTCCTGCGCTGCATCAACCACCTCGAGTCGATCGACTCCGGGTCGATTCAGGTCGACGGCGTGCAGATCGGCTACGTCGAAAAGGACGGCGTCCTCGAGGAGGCCCCGTACGGCGTCGTCGCGCAGCAGCGCCGCCGCATCGGCATGGTCTTCCAGAGCTTCAACCTCTTCCCGCACATGACGGTGCTTGAGAACGTCATGGAGGCGCCGGTGCACGTGCACGGCGAAGATCCGGCTGTAGTGCGCCCACGCGCGCTCAAGCTCCTCAAGCGCGTCGGACTCCTCGAGAAGGCGAACGAATACCCGCGCCGGCTCTCCGGCGGGCAGCAGCAGCGCGTGTCGATCGCGCGTGCGCTCTGCATCAAGCCCGACCTTCTGCTCTTCGACGAGCCCACCTCGGCGCTGGACCCGGAGCTCGTGGGCGAAGTGCTCAACACCATCCGCGACCTCGCCAAAGAGGGCTTCACGATGGTGGTGGTGACGCACGAAATCCCCTTCACGCGCGAGGTCGCCGACTGGGTGGTCTTCATGGCCGACGGCCGCGTCGTCGAGGAAGGCAAGCCCCGCGACGTGCTCGTGCATCCCAAGCAGCAGCGCACGCGCGACTTCCTCAAGCGCTACCTTCCGCCCGAGACGGAGGCCGCTCAGCCCGCCGCCGCGGGCTGAGGAGAAAGGGCGGGGGAGGGTGGCCCGAAAAAAAACTTTTCGGCCCTCTCTTGACAAAAAGCGCGGCGTCCGTAAAATCTCACTTCTCACGACGCGGCGGCCGCAAGGCACGAAGCGCCGGGAGAAAGAAAATCTGGATGGTGGGTGTAGCTCAGTTGGTAGAGTCCCGGATTGTGATTCCGGTTGTCGTGGGTTCGAGTCCCATCTCCCACCCCATCCGATTTCTTGAAAAGAGTCCTGCAGTTCCTCACGGAGCCGCGGGATTTTTTTTTGCGCGCTGATTGAGCGGGCGCCTGAGCCGTGCGGGATGCGTCGGACCGCCCGAAGGGGGCGGGCCGGCATGAAAAGGCCGTCGGTTCGAGCCGGCGGCCTTGATGGCGGGACGCCCGTCGGAGCGACGGTCAATCAGTGGACTTTGCCGTTGAAGGCCTTTTCAACGTCGAAGGCGAAGGCCTGATATCCCGTGGTGGACTTGAACTGGATCTCGACGGCGGGCTCCTTCGCACCCCAGTCGAACTCATCGAGATAGGGGTTGGGCGCGGAGGTGAGGCCGCCCGTCTTGAGGTCGTAGTTGGCGCCTGCGGTCGCGGCGTAGACCACGACGGAGTCCTTGTCGGGCATGTATTCGACCAGAGAGGTGACGGGGCTGTACCAGTCGTGGCCGCGCTCCTTGCCGTACTCCCAGACCTGTTCGACGGTCCGCTTCTTCTGATCGATGCGGTAGATCACGGCGCGCGAGTACTTCATGTCCGGCAGCGGCGGCTGATCGAATCCGCGGCCGTCTCCGTTGTCGAATACCGAGACGTAGATGACGTCGGCGTTGGACTTCGAGTCGATCCTCCAGGCGGTGTGCTGCGTCCAGGTCCAGTCGAAGGTCGTGTTCTCGCAGACGGCGTCCCCGCAGGCGAGCTTGCGTCCCTGCTGATCGACCGGCGTGAGGATGAGGTCGCTCCAGGGCTTCTTCCACCCGCGCGGTGCGCCGAGAATCCACTTCACCTGATGGTCGCGGCCGATCTTGATCACTGCGCACTGATGGCGCGAGCTGATGATGATCGAGTCGTCGCTCGGGTCGTAGTCAACGGAATTGACGTGCGCCCAGTTGCGGCCGGGTCCCGTGCCGACGATGTCGCCGAAATGTCCCTCCTTGTCGAGCTTCTGAAGGTCGCTCGCCGAAAGGGTCTGGCCGGCGAGCTTCGGGTCGATGTTGAGGCATACGGCGCCCTGGTCGAGCGCCTTGATGGCCGTGTCTCGGTACGGATCCAGAATCTCCCACAGACGCCATTCGTCCACGACGTTGCCGTCGCAGTCGACCTCAATGATCAGGTCGCGCACCGTACGGACGTTGCGGCCGTCCGAGCGCTTGAGGTTCGACGAGGCGACGCGCAGGAAGTAGTGGCCGTTCTGCGCGGCGTCCATCGTGTGCGAGAAGTCGTTGTAGCCGTAGGGAAGCGGACGGTTCCAGATGCGGCGGCCCATGATGTCGTACTTGACATAGTGCTGGCCGTAGCCCCAGGAGATCGCGCCGTCGGCGTTCTGCCGCAGACCCATCATGATCCCGCCGTCGTAGAGCGAGTCGACGTTGAAGATGGTCGAGCTGTCCATGAACCAGCGGATTTCTCCCTTGGTGTCGATGATCCAGTTGAGCGGGTTCGAGGACCACTGCAAGGCGCCCCCTTCGGGGTTGTTCCAGACGGCGTGGCGGGTGTTGTTGTTCGAGCCGATGTTGTTGATGTAGTAGAGCCGGTCGGCGAACTTTCCTTCAGCCGCCTTGCGCACGACCGCCTCGGGCATGCCTGCGTTGCCCGTGGGGCCGTAGACCGGCGGCGTGCGGATGGTGTAGGTCTCCTTGAAGTGCTCGGACCTGCCGTGATCGAGCCGGTCGTACTCAACCTCGACCTTGTTGCGCCAGTCCGCGTAGAGGCCGAAGACGGGGATTCCGCCGTGGGTGAGAAGCTGGCTCTTGGAAACCTTGTACGCGATCACCTGACCGCCTTCCTTCGGCACGATGCGCACCGAGGCGTTGAGCAGCGCATATCCGCCGTTGCGGATGATTGCGGTGAGCGGAGCGATCTTGTAGGGATTCATGATGATTTCGCCGATCGCACCCTGCTTCTTGTAGATGGTCGACGGGCCGGAAGGGCCGCCGAAGGCGAACACGCCGGCCGGAGCTGCGGCGCCGGCGGCAAGACAGATCGTGAACCGCGCGAAGTCGCGGCGGGAGAGCTTCTCCATTTTGATTCTCCTTTTTGTGCGCTGAAGGCGCCCCGAAGGCGCTTAGTCATAAGGAGGAATCTAACGACCGCGAAGCTGCGAGGAGAGAGATCAACCGCGCAGAAGATTTGAAGCCCGCAGGAGAGGATTTTTCAAGGAATGGATGAAGGTGCGGGGAAACCCAAGGGAGAGCACGCCGAACGAACAAGAAAAAGCGGACGCAGCCGCCGGCTGGGCCGGCACCCGCGTCCACTTCGAAGTGAAGCCGACTGCAGTTGTTTCATCAAGCCTCAAGGAGCTTGAGAAGCTCCTCAACGTGCGTCTTCGCCTTCACGCCGCGCAGCGCGTGCTGAATCACGCCGTCGGGTCCGATCACGAAGGTCGAGCGCTCGATGCCGAAGCACTTGCGGCCGCACATCGTCTTTTCCTTCAACACCCCGTAGAGGTTGCAGACGGTCTCCTCCTTGTCGGAGAGGAGCGGGAAGTTGAGGCTCTGCTTGTCGCGGAAGCCGCAGTGGCTCTTTACGCTGTCGCGCGAGACGCCGAGGATCTCGTAGCCGAGTTTGGCGAAGTCGTCCTTGTGGTCGCGGAAGCCCTGCGCCTCGGTCGTGCAGCCCGCGGTGTTGTCCTTCGGATAGAAGTAGAGGATGACGCCGCGGCCCTTGAGGGCGGAGAGCGTCACGGGTTCGCCCGCGTCGGACGTGAGCGTGAAGTCGGGAGCGGCGGCCCCCGTCAGGAGTTCGGTTTCAGCCATTTCGGGTCTCCTTTCATGAAATGAGCTTGTGGGCGCATTCTACGGTTGGGGCGAAAAGGAGCGGCGGCGGATTCGAGCCTGATGCTCCTCGCGGGCGGGCTGCTCCTCGGCCTGGGCTACGGGACGATGACCTCCACGGGCCGACGCGCCTGCGGTCTTTGCGAGCCCGATGAACCGCGGCGGCCGGGCGACGGCGACCTTCTTCGTGCTCCTTGGCGTCGGCATCGGCCGCACGGACGGTAGGAAGTGACCGCCCGTGCGGGGCGGCGCCGGAGCGCCCGCGTCAGGAGCCGGCGAGCCGCTGCTCCGACGCTTCGGGCGCCCGGCCGGTGGCTTCCGGACGGTCGCGGCCCACTGAACGGAGGTATTCCACGGCCGCGGCGGGCAGCCGGATCTCGGCGCCCTCCGAGTGGAGGTAGTCCGCGTACACCTCCTCGGCCTTGGGGAGAATCCACGTTCCGTCCGAGCGCTGCACGGACGTCTCGCGCAGCCGCCAGGCGAGCGCCCCGGTGGTCCAGACCTTGTAGTTGCGCATGTGCGTGCAGAGGCACTCCTTCACGGGCGCGGGCGGCGTCTCGCCCGCGGCAATCGCCGCCTGCCGCGCGTTCCATTCCTTCAGGTAGGCGCATTCGCCCTTGTTGAGGAGGTACCCGTAGGCCTCGCAGTTGGGGCGGATGCCGCTGCCGATCGCGGGCGAAGACTTGAGCATCCGCATGGGGTAGCCCGTGGGCGAGAGGGCGTTCACCTCGATGTCTTCGGGGCGTGCGTTGAAGAAGGCCTGCTTGGCGGCGTCGCTGAGGCCGCTCTCCTCGGTCACCGCGAAGCGCGTGGCGGCCTGGATGCCGTCGGCTCCCGCCTCCTCGACCATCCGCACGGCGTCGCCCCCGGTGAAGACGCCGCCCGCGGCGAGGACCGGAATCTTCGCCCCCTGGTTCGCGACGAAGTCCTTCACTTCGCGCACGATCGCCTCGAGCGAATGCTTCGCCCAGTCCATGCCGAAGCCGAGGTGTCCGCCCGCCAAGGGCCCCTCGACCACGACGTAGTCGGGCAGCCTCCCCGTCGGGGCGCTCTTCTTCAGAAAAAGATTCAGGGCGCGCGCCGAGGAGACGACGACGCCCAATGCGGCGTCGCGAAAGCGCGGATTCTCCGCCATCAGCCGGAAGCTCGAGAGGTGCAGGCCCGCCGAGAGCGTGATGCCGCCCACGCCCGCGTCGAGCGCGGCGTTGAGGCGCGTTTTGAGGCTCTCCAGGCCGGCGTTCATCGTGAGCTTCTCCATGCAGTTGATGAGGACGAGCCCGCGGCCGGTCGTGTGCTCCATCACGTCGCCCACGTAGCGGAGCGTGGCGGCGCGCACCGCCTCGAGGTCGAACGTCTCCTCGAGCTTCGTCGTCGCGTCGCGCCAGGCGCGGCAGGCCTTTGCCTTGGCCGCCGTGAAGCGCGTGTCGAAGACGCGGTCGCAGACGTCCATGAGCATCGCGTCCGAGAGGTGGGCGATGCCGCCCGTGCGTTCCACGGCGAGCGCCATCGCCGCCGTGGAGATGTTCGTTCCCATGCCGCCCACCATCAGGGCGGGGAGCTCCCGGCCGCAGAGCGTGAGGCTTCGTGCTGCAAGCGTGGTCATTGACTTCTTCCTTTTTGCGTGAAACGTGCGTCGGATGCCGCGGCGCCCGCTGGTGGGCGCGCGGAGATGGGGAGAAGTCTTCCCGTTCCCGAGGGCGTTTCCCGCCTCCGACTACCGGGGTAAATCCGGGAAATGCAACATGTTTTCAGGGGCTGCGGCGTGCTATTCGCGCGGGCGCGCGAGCGGGCGCGATTAGACCCGTCGCCCGGATGCGCACGCCGTCCCTGACGGGGCGGGGGTTCGCGGGGTGCGCGGCGGGCCGGACGTCCGGGCGCGGGAGGGCTCCGCCGGGGGAACGGGAGAAGAGCGTCTCTTTTCGTGCGGTCGGTTACAGAGAAACGGTTTGTTGCATAATGCAGGCTTTTGGGGGCGGGCCCTCCCGCGGACGCGCCGGCTCCCGCCCCGAAAACCCCTTTTTAGAAGAATCCGGACGGGAGGCTCCTCCTCGAAGCCCCTCCGCCCGCCAACGCAAAGAAGAAGAAACCCATGGAACCCTACGCCGCCGGATGGCTGTCCATTGTTCCGCCGATCATCGCGATCGCGCTTGCGCTCCTCACGAAGGAGGTGCTCTCGTCGCTCCTGATCGGCATCCTCGCGGGCACGCTCATCTACACGATCGGTACCGACGGCAACGTCATCATGGGGACGCTGCAGACCACCTTCACCCTGATGGGCAACAAGGTGGACTTCAACATCCTCATCTTCACCTCGCTCCTCGGGGCGCTCGTCTACGTGGTCGCCATGTCGGGCGGCACGAAGGCCTACGGCACCTGGGCGGTCGAGCGCGTGAAGAGCCGCCGCGCGACGCTCACGTCCACGACGGGCCTCGGCATCCTCATCTTCATCGACGACTACTTCAACTGCCTCTCGGTCGGCACCGTGATGCGCCCGCTCTGCGACCGCTACCAGGTCTCGCGCGCGAAGCTCGCCTACATCATCGACTCGACCGCGGCTCCGATCTGCATCATCGCCCCCGTCTCCTCCTGGGCCGCGGCCGTGGGGTCCTCTCTCAAGGGCAACGGCGTCTTCGAATCCGACATGGCCGCCTTCATCGCCTCGATCCCATGGAACTTCTACGCGCTCCTCTCGATCTTCATGGTGGTCTTCATCATCTGGACGGGACTTGACTTCGGTCCGATGCGCCGCTGCGAAGAGCGCGCCCTTGCGGGCGACGTGGGCGGCATCCGCGGCGGCGGGGCCGAACCTCCGAAGTCCAATCCCAACGGCACCGTGGCCGACATGCTCGTTCCGATTGCGGCGCTCATCGTCCTCGCCGTGCTCGCCCTCATGTACTCGGGCGGCTACTGGGGCGACGATCCGGCCTACCACAGCTTCCAGAGCTCGATCGGCAATTCGTCGGCCGCCTCGGCCCTCGTGTGGGCGGCCTTCGGCGCCGTGCTCGTCGCCTTCGTGCTCTACGTGCCGCGCAGGCTCGTGCCCTTCACCGACTTCATGCAGGGGCTCGTCGAAGGCATGAAGCTCATGCTGCCGGCGAACATCATCCTGATCCTCGCGTGGACGCTCTCGGGTGTCTGCCGCGACCTCATCAGTACGCCGCAGTTCGTCGAGTCGCTCGTGACGAGCACGGGCGCGGACTTCTCACTCTTCCTCCCCGCGATCGTCTTCGTGATCGCCGCCTTCCTCGCCTTCTCGACGGGCACGGCCTGGGGCACCTTCGGCATCCTCATTCCGATCGTGGTCCCGGTGGTGCAGGGCGTGGACCCGTCCCTCACGACCGTCGTCCTCTCGGCGACGCTCGCGGGCTCGGTCTTCGGCGACCACTGCTCGCCCATCTCCGACACGACGATCCTCTCTTCGGCGGGCGCCGGGTGCAACCACATCGAGCACGTCTCGACGCAGCTTCCTTACGCGCTCCTCGTCGCGGGCTGCTCGGCCGTGGGGTACCTCGTGGCCGGCCTCTCGGGCGGCAACCTCTGGCTCTCGCTCGGCACGGCGACGGCGCTCCTCATCGTCGCGACAGTGACGCTCCACGCCTGGAAGGGCGGGAGCGCAAGGGCGGCGGCAGTCTGACGCCACTCTCCAGAGCGTCCACCTCTTCGTCCGACGGGCGCTGTGACGCCGCCCCGCCCGCCGGACGACCCCTCGAAGCGCGCGCCCCGAAAGGATTCCTCCGGAATCCGCGGGGCGCGCGCTTTTTCACACGTATGCTCCCGCGCACCGCGGGCTCTAGGGCGTTCTGCTTAAGGGTGCAAACTCCCGATTTGCGGACTTCTGACTTCGATCAAGAGGGGCCCGCCGTTCTACCCGCGGCAACCCCAATTGACGAGCCGGCGCATCAAGCATGCTTAAGTCATGCCCCCGTTTGAGGCACGCGCAGACCACGACGGACCCGCGCCGTCCTCCCAGCGTGATCCTTCGGCGGAGGGCCGCCCCGTGCTCCCGGCCCCAACCCCGCAGGCGAGCATCAAGAAAAACCGTCCGCCAGCCCGGCCGAAATCATTCCGGCCCCGGCCGCTCCCCCCCTCGGAAGGGGACGGCAAGGAAGGCCCTCCGGGAGGAGCGGACACGCATGTGGGTGCATCAGGCGACCCCGCGTCCGCCGCACACGCCGGCTCCTCCCCTGAGAAGAGCCGGCTCGCTTCGGCCGCGCGCTTCGCGTCTGCGCTCCAGGTGAGAAGAACATGACGAATTCCGGCGGCTTGTACCGCAGCGAATATGAGCACGACGCCTGCGGCGTCGGCTTCATCGCGCACATCAAGGGCGTGAAGAGCCACAGCATCGTGAGCCAGGCGCT
The DNA here is from genome assembly GCA_905198475.1 of uncultured Sutterella sp. Taxonomy (GTDB): domain Bacteria; phylum Pseudomonadota; class Gammaproteobacteria; order Burkholderiales; family Burkholderiaceae_F; genus Sutterella. The sequence goes on from CAJKCQ010000033.1 coordinate 17,026, forward strand.
CGAGGTGCTCAAGAACCTGCGCCACCGCGGCGCAGTGGGCGCGGACCCCCTTCAGGGCGACGGTGCGGGCATCCTGATTCAGATCCCCGACCAGCTCTACCGCGACGACATGATGAGCCACGGCGTGAAGCTTCCGCCCGCCGGCGAATACGGCGTCGGGATGGTGTTTCTCCCGCGCGAGGAGGCCTCGCGCCATGCGTGCCAGGAGGAGATCGAACGCGCCGTCCTCGCCGAGGGCCAGGTGATCCTCGGCTGGCGCGACGTCCCAACCGACCGCGACATGCCGATGTCGCCCGTCGTGCGCGAGAAGGAGCCGGTGATACGGCAGATCTTCATCGGCCACAGCCCGGACGTGCTCGTCACGGACGCCCTGGAGAGGAAGCTCTACATCATCCGCAAGCGCAGCTCCATCGCCATCGCAAACCTCAGGCTCAAGCACTGCAAGGAGTTCTACATCTGCTCGTGTTCGGCGAGGACCGTCGTCTACAAGGGGCAGCTCCTCGCCTCGCAGGTGGGCGTCTACTACCGTGACCTTCAGGACGCGCGCTGCACGTCCGCGGTCGCGATGATCCACCAGCGCTTCTCCACGAACACCTTCCCGCAGTGGCAGCTCGCGCACCCCTTCCGCATGATCGCCCACAACGGCGAAATCAACACGCTGCGCGGCAACTTCAACTGGATCCTCGCGCGCGAAAAGCACATCTCCTCGCCCGTTCTCGGCAAGGACCTCGACAAGGTCTGGCCCCTCATCTTCCAGGGGCAGTCCGACTCGGCGAGCTTCGACAACGCCTTTGAGTTCCTCACGATGGGCGGCTACCCGCTCGCGCAGGCCGCGATGATGCTCATCCCCGAGGCGTGGGAGAAGAACACGACGATGGATCCGAAGCTGCGTGCGCTCTACGAGTACAACGCAGCGATGATGGAGCCCTGGGACGGCCCGGCCGCGGTCGCCTTCACGAACGGCCGCCAGGTGGGCGCCATTCTCGACCGCAACGGCCTGCGTCCGGCGCGCTACCTCGAGACGAAGGACGACCTCGTCGTGATGGCTTCGGAATCGGGCGCCGTGAAGATCGACGAATCCCGCATCCGCCGCCGCTGGAGGCTCGAGCCCGGCCGCATTCTCTTGATCGACATGGAGCAGGGCCGCATCATCGAGAACGAGGAGCTCAAGACCGCGCTCGCCACCCAGCACCCCTATCAGGAGTGGATCGACAAGATCCGCATCCGCATCGACGACATCCGCGAGACGCCCGAGGCGGTGAAGCACAGCCTCACGCCCAACGAGCTTATGCGCGTCTTCGGCTACAGCCGCGAAGACCTGCAGCGCATTCTGAAGGCCATGGCCTTCCAGGGCCAGGACCCGGTGATGTCGATGGGCAACGACGCCCCCTTGGCCTGCCTCTCCGAGCGTCCGCAGATGCTCTACGACTACTTCCGGCAGCTCTTCGCGCAGGTGACGAACCCCCCGATCGACCCGATCCGCGAGGAGATGGTGACCTCGCTCATCAGCTTCATCGGCCCGCGCCCGGATCTCCTCGACATCATGGCGATCAACCCGCCCGTGCGTCTTGAGGTCGAGCAGCCCGTCCTCACGAGCGCGCAGATGGAGCGCATCCGCTCGATCAGCCGTTTCACGGACGACAAGTTCCACTCGAAGGAGATCGACATCACCTATCCGCTCTCCTGGGGGCGCGACGGCGTCGAGGCGCGCCTGGCGAGCATCCGCGCCGCGGCGATCGACGCGGTGAAGGGCGGCATCAACATCCTCATCCTCACGGACCGCCGCGTCGCCCGCGACCGCGTCGCGATCCCGGCGCTTCTCGCCACCTCGACCGTGCACCAGTGCTTGGTCGAGCACGGGCTGCGCACGAGCACGGGCCTCGTCGTGGAGACGGGCTCCGCGCGCTCGGTCCACGACTTCGCAACCCTCGGCGGCTTCGGTGCCGAGGCCGTGCACCCCTACCTCGCGCTCAAGCTCGTCGCCGAGCTCGGCAAAACCGAGGAGGAGCGCGTGAAGTACCTCGAGAACTACGTCCACGCGATCGACAAGGGTCTCTACAAGATCATGGCGCGCATGGGCATCTCGACCTACATGTCCTACATCGGCGCGCAGATCTTCGAGGCGATCGGCCTCAAGCAGACGTTCGTCGACAAGTACTTCACCAACACGCCGAGCCCGATCGAGGGCCTCGGGCTCTTCGAGGTCATGGGCGAGGCGGTGGCGATCCACCGCCGTGCCTTCGAGGACCTGAAGGCGAAGAAGCCGACGCTCCCCGCCGGGGGCGTCTACATGTACCGCGAGGGCGGGGAGGGCCACCTCTGGACGCCCGAGGCGGTCGTGCACCTGCAGCGCGCCGTGCGCGAGAAGAGCTGGGACGAGTACGCGAAGTACGCCCGCCTGATCAACGACCAGAGCCGGCGTCTGATGACGATCCGCGGGCTCTTTGAATTCCGCCAGGGCGAACCCGTGCCCCTCGACGAAGTCGAGAGCGAGGAGTCGATCATCCGACGCTTCGCTACCGCGGCGATGTCGATGGGTGCCATTTCGACGGAGGCCCACGTCACGATGGCGGTCGCCATGAACCGCATGGGCGCGATGAGCAATTCCGGCGAAGGCGGCGAGGATCCGCGGCGCAACGGCGTTGTCGCGAAGGCGACGACCCTGAAGGCCGTGATGGGCGAGGACGTCGAGGTGGACTACCCGCTGCGCGCGGGCGACAGCCTGCGCTCGAAGACCCGCCAGGTCGCATCGGGCCGCTTCGGCGTCACGACGGACTACCTCGCCAACGCCGACCTCATCCAGATCAAGATGGCGCAGGGCGCGAAGCCGGGCGAAGGCGGCCAGCTCCCGGGCCACAAGGTCTCGAAGTACATCGGCATGCTGCGCCACTCGCTCCCGGGCATCGGCCTCGTGTCGCCCCCGCCCCACCACGACATCTACTCGATCGAGGACCTCGCGCAGCTGATCCTTGACCTCAAGTACGCGAACGTCCGCGCGGGCGTGGGCGTGAAGCTCGTCGCCCAGGTCGGCATCGGCACGGTCGCGGCGGGCGTCGCGAAGTGCAAGGCCGACCACATCGTGGTCTCGGGCCACGACGGCGGCACGGGCGCTGCGCCCGCAAACTCCGTCAAGCATGCGGGTTCAGCCTGGGAGATCGGCTTGGCTGACGTCGAGCAGACGCTCGTGATGAACGACCTCCGCGGGCGCGTGCGGCTCCAGGTGGACGGGCAGATCAAGACCGGCCGCGACGTCGTGGTGGGCGCCATTCTCGGCGCCGATGAATTCGGCTTCGGCACCTCGCCCTTGGTCGCCATGGGCTGCCTCATGATGAGGAAGTGCCAGAAGAACACGTGCCCGGCGGGCATCGCCACGCAGGATCCGGCGCTGCGCCGGCAGTTCGTCGGCCGCCCCGAGCACGTTGAGAACTACTTTCACTTCGTCGCGCGTGAAGTGCGCGAGATCATGGCGGAATTGGGCGTGAGGAAGTTCGAGGACCTGATCGGCCACACCGAACTCCTGATGAAGTCCGAGAAGGCGCAGGGCGAAAAGGCGAAGAGTCTCTCGCTCGAGCGCATCCTCCACCGGGTGGAGAGCCCCGATCAGACGCCGCTCTTCTCGTGCGAACCGCAGGAGCACGATCTCGAGAAGGCCTTCGACATGAAGTACCTCCCGGATCTGCGCGAAGCGCTCGCCTCGGGCAAGCCCCTCCTCATCGAGACCACGGTCGGCAACACCGACCGCTCGGTGGGTGCGCTCCTCTCGGGCGTCGCCGCGCAGGAGAAGACGCGCGCCCTCGATGCGGGCTTCATCACGTTCGAACTCTCGGGCATCGCCGGGCAGAGCTTCGGTGCGTTCCTCGGCGAAGGCTTTGCGCTTCGCCTCACGGGGGGCGCAAACGACTACGTGGGCAAGGGGCTCTCCGGGGGCTCCATCGCCGTGAAGAAGAGCCCACTCTTCGACGGGGCGCCGAATGAAAACGTGATCGCGGGCAACGCCTGCCTCTACGGCGCCACCTCGGGCGAAGTGTTCCTCTCGGGCGTCGCGGGTGAACGCTTTGCGGTGAGGAATTCCGGCGCTTCGGCGGTCGTTGAAGGCTGCGGCGACCACGGCTGCGAATACATGACGGGCGGCACGGTGGTGGTGCTCGGGCGCACCGGGCGCAACTTCGCCGCGGGCATGTCGGGCGGCATCGCCTACGTCTGGGATCCGGAGGGCACGCTCGCGAGCCGCATGAGCAAGGGCAAGTTCACGCTCTCGCGGGTTACGTCCGCCGCGGAGCAGGGCGAACTCGAGCCGCGACACATGGGCCGCGCCGACGAGGAGATCCTCAAGGACCTCCTCACGCGCCACGAAGCCCTGACGGGCAGCCCCGCCGCCGCCGCAGTCCTCACCGACTGGACGGCCTCGCTCAACAAATTCACCAAGGTCTTCCCGGCCGAATACCGCAGCGCACTGGAGAACCTCGCCGAGGAGGAGAACTGAAATGGGTCTGGACAGAGGATTTCTCGAATTCGACCGCATCGAGCCGAAGCACGAACCGGTCGTCATCCGCCTGAAGCACTTCAACGAGTTCATTGAGACGCTGAGCGACGACGAGGCGTACCGTCAGGCCGCGCGCTGCATGGACTGCGGCATTCCGTTCTGCCAACACGCGTGCCCGCTGCACAACGTGATGCCCGACTTTCAGCAGTACGTGACGGACGGCGACTACGAGCGCGCCTGGAACGTGCTCGCCGACACGAACAACTTCCCCGAGATCACGGGCCGCATCTGCCCGGCGCTCTGCGAGGAAGGCTGCACCCTGGGGCTCCACCGCAAGGCGGTCGGCATCAAGTCCGTGGAGCGCAAGGTCGCCGAACACGCCTTCGAGCACGGCCTCGTGCATCCGGTGCTCGCAGCCGAGAAGACCGGCTGCCGGGTGGCGGTCGTGGGGTCGGGCCCGGCGGGCCTCGCCTGCGCGCAGCAGCTCGCGCGCGCGGGCCACACGGTTACGGTCTACGAAAAGATGGACAAGGCGGGCGGACTGCTCCGCTACGGCATCCCCGACTTCAAGCTCTCCAAGGAGGTGCTTGACCGCCGTCTGGATCAGCTCGTGCGCGAGGGCGTGCGCTTCGTCCTCTCGACCCGCGTCGCGGGCGAGGGCGGCTCCGAGCTCGAAAAGGGCGTTCACGACTGGTCGGGCGAGACCGTTCCCGTGAAGAAGCTCCTCGCGGAGAACGACGCCCTGGTGCTCGCCGTCGGCGCCGAAGTGCCCCGCGACCTGCCGCTCCCGGGGCGCGAGCTCGCCGGAATCCACTTCGCGCTCGACTTTCTCATCGCGCAGAACCGCGCCAATGCGGGCGGTGGCACCAACCCGATCAACGTGCGCGGGAAGAACGTCGTGGTGATCGGCGGCGGCGAGACGGCAAGCGACTGCATCGGCACGGCGAACCGCCTCGGCGCCAAGTCGGTGACGCAACTCGACTACCACCACGAACTCCCCGAAGTCGCCGACCTGATGCGCGAGTGGCCCGACTGGCGCCGCATCAAGCGCACCTCCACCTCGCAGGAGGAGGGCTGCGTGCGGCTCTTCTCGACGAGCACCACCGCCTTTAAGGGGAAGACGAAGCTCGAGGCCGTGGAGACCGTCGAGGTGAAGTGGGGCCCGGGGAGACGGATCACGCCCGTCAAGGGAACCGGGAAGACGATTCCCGCGGACGTCGTGCTGATCGCCATGGGCTACGCCCACCCGACCCACACGCTCGTCCATACGCTCGGCCTCACGACCGACCGGCGCGGGAGCCTCGAGACCCCCGTCGAGGGGCTGCAGGCCTGGCGCACCGCCTGCGAGGGCGTCTTCGCCGCGGGCGACGGCCGCAGCGGTCAGTCGCTCGTCGTGAACGCCGTCGCCGAGGGCCGGCAGTGCGCCGAGGCGGTGAACCGGTGGCTCGAGGAGAAGCGCGGCGAGGCCGCGCCTCTCTGGCGCTGAATCCGCGGGGCTTGCGTCTCTCATCCAAGGTGACGCAAGCTCTCCGGACACGGCTCAAACGGCCGTCTGCAGGAAGTCCTGCGGGCGGCCGTTTGATTTGTCAGGGCGCCGCCGCGGCCTCTCCGGCTTCTTCCGCCGCCTCTTCAAGCACCTCCCGGGTGACGGATTCGACAAAGTCGAGCGCGGCGCCTTCGACTTTGTCGGCGAAGCGCCTGCGGATCGACTTCGAAAGCCTTCCATTGCGCTCAAGCGCAGCATTCACCAACGTGAAGAGATGGTTCTGGCGGAGGTCGAAGTGCGCTTCGACCCGCCGGCAGACCTCGTCGAAGAGTCTGAGGTACTCGATCTCTTCGCGAAGGTGGACGGTGAGCGCGCGCTCGGCCATCCGGAAGGTGAACTCCACCTGTCTGGTCGCGTCCCAGTAGCGGTAGAGGTTCGACGTCCCTTTGAAATGGAAGTCGTACGGAGGCTCGCCGCCGCAGTAGGTGACGTCCCAGAGCCGGCGGGCCTGAGCCGAAAAAGCGGTGAGCGCGGCGAGGTACTCTTCTTCTGAGGCCTTCATGGCGATAGAAATCGGAAGCAGCAGTCCGTGCGCCAATCGACCGGACCGGGCAAGCTGCCGGTGAATCAAAAAACGGCTCAGGCGCCCGTTGCCGTCCATGAAGGGGCGAAGATAGACAAATCCGAAGGCTGCAACTGCGGCGCCGACCAAGGGATCCAGGTCGTCCTCCCAACTGTTCACCTTGAAAGTCGTCGAATACACACCTCACTAAATCTCTCCGAGGCTGAATTCTTGA
>CAJKCQ010000034.1 GCA_905198475.1 uncultured Sutterella sp.
GTCCCTGTGGCGAAGCGAAAGCCGATGCTGCCCGGAAAAGCCCTGGTCAGAATGGATCAAAACCCCGTCACTTCAGTGATCGGGTTGCTTAGCTCCCTCGCGCGGAAGTTTCTGAACGACGAGACGTTCTTCCAGCAGTGGATCGAGGCGGAGGACGGACCCGGGTCGGCGCTTCTCGCGCCTACGTTCCCCGGAGACGTGCGGATTCTCGCCTTGGATGGACGAGGATGGATGATCGCCGACGGGTGCTACCTCGCCTCGACGCCGGAGGTTGACGTCACGGCGAAGATGCAGGGCGTCGGCCGGGCGCTTCTCGCGGATTCGGGCGGGTTCTTCATCATGAAGGCTTCGGGCCGCGGGGAGCTCGCGATCTCGGGCTTCGGCTCGGTGCGCGAAATGGAGGTGCGCCCGGACCGACCCGTTCTCGTGGACAACGGGCACCTCGTCGCCTGGGACGCCGCGTTGGACTACGAAATCACGGTGAAGACCGGCCGCTCGGGCCTCCTCGGGCGGGTCGTGCAGAGCCAGCTCACGGGCGAAGGGTTCGTCCTCAAGTTCTCGGGCGCGGGGCGCGTGCTGGTGAGTTCGCGCAACCAGGGCGGCTTCATTGACTGGATCTTCTCGCGCAGGCCGCGCGACAAGGCCGAGAAGGAGCGCGGATAGCAGCGCGACGCAGGAGGAGGGAGGCGAAGGCCGGAGAAAGGCGGGTGCGGGGACGCCCGCCCGAGATAATCCCCACGCCGGGAGCCTGAGCGCGCGGCCCCGCGCCCGCTACAATGAGCCGTTTGTGAATTCATCCATCCTCAAACAGAGGTTTCCGTCTTGAACGCCCGCGTCTACCCGCATCCCATCATCGCCCGCGAGGGCTGGCCGATTCTCTTCGGCGCCTTCGTGGTCTTCCTCGTCTGCTTCTATTTCGATCTCGGCATCGTCACCTTCCTCGCCTTCGCGTTCTTCGTCTTCGCGCTGCAGTTCTTCCGCGATCCCGCGCGCGAAGCGCCCGAAGACCCCCGCGCGGTCGTGAGCCCCGTGGACGGGCGCGTCTGCAAGGTCGAGAAGACGGTCAACCCGGAAACGGGCGAGAACTGCGTGAAGATCTCGATCTTCATGAACGTCTTCAACGTGCACAGCCAGAAGTCGCCCGTTGAGGGCGTCGTGGAGAAGGTCACCTACACGCCGGGGCTCTTCGTCAACGCCGACCTCGACAAGGCCTCGACCGAAAACGAGCGCAACGCCGTCACGGTGCGCATGGCCGACGGCCGCCGCGTCACCTTCATCCAGGTCGCCGGCCTCGTCGCGCGCCGCATCATCTGCTACACCGTGATCGGCCAGAAGCTCGAGCGCGGCGAGCGCTACGGCTTCATCCGCTTCGGCTCGCGCGTGGACGTCTACCTCCCGCCCGAGGCGGAGGTGCTCGCCGGCATCGGCGACAAGGTGACGGGCGTGCTTACGCCGATCGCGCGCCTCTGACGCCCTTCCGAGCGCCTTGAACGCAGAAACGCCGCAGACCGGGAATTCCCCACTGCGGCGTTTTTCTTTGCGGGCCGCACCCTCGGGGCGGGGGCGCGCCGCAGACTCATTTGTTGACGACCTTACGGTTGAAGACGAGGAGTTCGTCGTGCGCGGCGCCCGAGAGCTCCTGGTGGGGCGCGAGCGTGGTCTTCGGATTTTCTCTGGCGATCTGCGCGGCCTCGATCTGCTGCTCGAGCCGGGCTGCGGTCTTCACGGGTGCGCCGTCGTCGGGCGCGACCATGGACTTTCTCGTCGAGAGGATCGAACTGCGGCGCATCGCGAGCCACCCGTCGAGAAGGAGTGAATCCTCGATCACGGCGGTGATGGTCCACGCGGGGCGGCCCTCTGCGGCGGGAGAGGTCGAAACGATCGTCTGCGAGGCGTTGAAGGGCGTTTCGGAGAGGTTCTTCACGAGGACCGGGTCGTCGGTGACGATCTCGAGCTTCACGGAGCGCCCCACGGCGTAGTTGAAGGGCGCGGCGTTCGTGTAGGCGTCGAGGTCAAACCCTTCGGGGCGCTCGAACCTGGTGTCGAGCATGTGCGCCGTCTCGATGCGGTGCAGCGCGAGGTGGCGGTAGTTGTCGTACTTCTCGAACTGGCAGACGAGGTACGTGCGCACGTCCTGCTGCACGAGCCCGAGGGGCTTCACGTTCGCTTCGACGGTGTGGTCGCGGGCGTTGTTGTAGCGCACGAAGAGGAGCCGGTCGTGCAGCAGCGCTTCGGTGACGGCCTCGAAGACCGTGTCGCGGATCGTGGGCGGCAGGAAGGGAAGCGCGGGGCTCACGACCTTCATCTTCCTCAGCCACGAGGCCGTGGGTGAGGCGTCGGCGGCGTTGCGCGCGTCGGCGAAGAGGGGCTTCAGGCCCGAGAGGATCGTCGAGGGCAGCAGCATGTGCAGGTACTGGTCGCAGAGCCGCAGGAGCAGCGTCTCCTGCGACCCGAGGAGCGGCAGGTGCAGCCCTCGTCCCGAGGTGTTCCACCGGAAGCCGTAGGGCTTTCTCGACATGTTCGCGACGATCGGGAAGACGTGCGGATTCTCGCGGATCGTCTTCAGGTAGCGCTGCAGCGTGCGGCGGCGGATGTCGATGCCGTCGGCCGCGAGCTTCTGCTGGATCTCCGACCCCGTCACCCAACGCTTGAGGGGGATGCATTCGAGGATGCGCACCATCGTGATCACTTCCTCGAACATGAAGCTGTTGAGCTGGTCTTTCCTGGGCATTGCGGTCTTGGGATGAGGGTGAAGTGGAGGGGCGGCCGACCGCGGGACGGCCGGCACGGGCGAGCGTTTCTGAGGCGCGCCCGGAGCGCCGCTCTCATCAGCGAAGGGGCCGCCCCTTCAGGAAGAGACGGCCCGGTCGAGAGGAGGAATGGCGGCGTCGGACGTCAGTGCTTGACCGCTTCGTCGGCCGCGGCGGCTTCGGCCTCTTCGGCTTCGCGCTGTGCGGCGAGGTCGGCCTGAATCGGATTCGGGCGGCCGCGCCACCAGCACCAGAACTCATAGACGAAGCCCGAGAGCGCGTAGATGCAGAAGAGGATGAAGATCGAGAGCGAGGTGTTGCTCGAGATCACGATGAAGAGGAGCGCGCAGACGACGATCACCCAGAAGGGGACGGTGCGCACGACGGCGTAGCACTTCCCGGAGAAGAAGGGGGCGTTGGAGACCATCGTGAGGCCCGCGTAGAGGGTGACGACGAGCGCAATCGTGCTCTGGTAGGAAAGGAGCCAGTCGGGGAGGTGGTTCTCAACGGCGAGCCACACGAAGCCGCAGACGAGCGCGGCGGCGGCCGGCGACGGGAGCCCCTGGAAGTAGTTCTTGCTCACCACGCCCACGTTGCAGTTGAAGCGGGCGAGGCGCAGGAGCGCGCAGAGCGCGTAGATGAAGGCGGTCGCCCAGCCGAGCTTGCCGAGCTCAACCAAGGAGAACTCATAGACGATCAGCGCCGGGGCGACGCCGAAGCTCACCGCGTCGGCGAGACTGTCCATCTGCACGCCGAATTCGGACTGCGTATGCGTGAGGCGCGCCACGCGCCCGTCCATGCCGTCAAAGAGCATGGAGAAGAAGACGGCGATGGCGGCGGCGGAGAAGTCTCCGTTCATCGCCTGGATGATGCCGTAGAAGGCGGCGAAGAGCGCGGCGCCCGTAAAGGCGTTGGGGAGTACGTAGATGCTCTTGGACCTCACCGCCTGAAGACGGCGCTGGCCGATGGAGGCGAGGCTTTCGCGGCGCGGCGGATTGTTCGGTGTCATTGTTTCTCTGAAGGGTGTCTGAACGAGGACGGAGGGGCGCGCAGGGGCGGGGACGAGGGCTCCGGCGCCGACCGGCCGCGTACTTGTGGACGCGACCGGTCACGCCATTGTAATGACTGACCGCGCGGCGTCATAGCAACATTTGTCGCCGCAGGTTTCCGAGGGTGGGACGCGCCCGTCAGGACTTTGCCGCGCCGTCCACGCGCAGGTGGTAGGTGCGCGTGAGGCTGCGCTGAATGCGGTACTCCACGGGCTTGCCGCCGTAGAAGCAGGCGACGCGCCGGCCGATCAGCACCGCCGTCGGCACGGGGAGGTCGTGGCGGCGGCAGAGCGCGGGGCGGCTCCGCTCCGTTTTGCGCTCCGGCCTATTCTTTCGATCACCCGCAGGCAATCGTCCGGTCCCGGGCGCCTCGAAAAGCTTCGGGAAGTCTCGAAATGCGCCGCGGCCGGCCTAGAATTCCTGCCGCAACGATTCACACTTCTTCGTAGAGGAGCAGGCTTCCATGTCCTTCGTCTTCGCGCCCCCGCCCCAGGCCGTCATTCCGGTTCAGGACGAGCGTTATGAATTCTTCCCCGTCAACCGCGTCTACGGCGCGGCCAAGAACTACGCCGCGGGCGACGCGGAGCGTGCGGCGAAGGCGGGCTTTCAGCCGCCGCTCTTTCTCAAGGCGGCCGACACGGTGACGCCCGTCGCCGACGGCGAAACCTACCGCTGGGCGATGCCCCCGCGCACGACGAAGATGATCCCCGAGCTCGAGCTCGTCGCCTGCCTCGGCAGGGGTGGGCGCAACCTCACGGTTGAGGAGGCCGAGAAGTGCATCTGGGGTTGGTGCGTGGGCTTTGACTTTACGCGCCGCCTCGCGCCCGAGGACCGCGCCGATGGCGGCCCCTGGGACCAGATGAAGACCTTGGACGGCGGCGCACCCGTCTCGCACGTGCGTCCGGCCTACCGCACGCCGCTTCCCGCGCCGACGGAGATCTATCTCTATCAGAACAACCAGAAGAAGCAGGGCGCGAGCACGAGCTTCATGATCGCCTCTCCCGCCGAGCTGATCGCCCTCATCTCGCGCTACTGGGAGGTCCGGCCGGGCGACCTCGTCTTCACGGGCGCGCCCGTGAACGTTCCCGAAGCGCACGTCGGCGACCAGTTTGAGGGCGGCGTCAACGGCGTCGGCAAGCTCAAGGTCGAGATCGTCGCGGGCGAATAGCCGCTCAGCCCTTCATCCGTCAGAACCAAAAAAGCTCCTGCAGCATCTTCCGCTGCGGGAGCTTTTTTTTGCGATGCGGTTTCATTGACAGCGCTTGATCGGATGACGACACGGATCGGCGGGCGGTGATGTGCCCGAACGAGCAGAGTCACGGATGGCCGGAGATCCCTTTGAGACGCGACTTCCTCACGGAGGAGAACAAGCGCCGCATGACGCTGTTCGGCTAGGTGCCGGTCTACGCCGCGGCGGGCTGATCGCTCTCCGGCCGTTGAGAACGGCGTCTGCACGGGCGCTCCGGACGACCTGCAGGCCTAATGGGCGGGCCGCGGCTGAGGCATTCCATTCGGGCATGAAAAAAGCTCCTGCATTCCGGTCGAGTGCTGGAGCTTTTCTTCAGGGCGGGCGGCCCGTTGAATGAACCGCCCGAAGGCGTGCGGCCTAGTCGCCCACCGTGCCGTCGGAGTTGACCGACTCGCGGTTGGCGGCGAGCTTACCGGCTTCGAGACCGGCGCCCGCCTCGCGGGCCTGATCGACGACCTCGGACTTGCCCTTGTTCTGGAAGACGCGCAGGGATCCGAGCACGCCGCCCATCAGCACGACGAAGCCGATCGTCATCGACATCGTGGGCATTTCACCGCGCCAGATGAGCGCGTAGACGACCGCGAAGACCGATTCGAACACAATGAGCTGGCCGCCCAGGGCCGCAGGCAGGAGCTGGCTCATGCGGTTCCAGCAGATCATCGCGACCCAGGAGCAGAGCAGGCCGATCATGAGCGCGACGCCCAGGAACTTCCACGGTGCCGGCCCCATCGTCGTGACGGCCGTGTCCATGAAGCCGAAGGGCCAGGCGAGGATGCCGAAGAGCGCAGCAGCGAAGGGGAGCACCGTCACGCCCTGCAGGGCCGTCCAGGCGCCCGTCGAGTGCTGTGGGTGCTTGAGGAGCCACTCGGCGTTCATGATCGAGAACCACGTCCACGAGCAGACCGCGGCGAGGCCGAAGCCCACGCCGATCCAGTAGTCCATGCCGCCTTCGGCGGACATGGCGGCTGCGCGCTCAAACTCGGTGAGGTTCGCGACCACGAGACCGAGGAAGATCACCGCGAGGGGCGGGAGGATCTTGCTCCAGGCGACGGCCGACTCGGACCCGCGGTAGCGGATGTTCGAGCAGATGGCGACCAGAACCGGAATGACGGCCATGAACATGCCCGCCAAGGGCGCGCCCGCCATGCGGATGCAGATCGTGAGGAGGCAATAGAAGAGCACGTTGCCGAAGAGCGGCAGCTTGAAGGACTCCCACACGTCGGCGCGGGAGAACATGCGCAGCTGCCGGCGGAAGACCACCAGGAAGGGCAGCGAAATGAGGCCGAAGGCGATGAAGCGCGAGAGCGCCACGAGCACGGGGTTGTACTCGGGCACCATCAGCGGGGCGATGTAGATGAGGCCCCAAAGGGCGCCGGCGGCAATGCCAAGGAGGACGCCGATCAACATGTTGGGCAACCTACCTTTCCTCTGTTTCAGGCGTCCGCCTTTCACCCGGACGTCCAATTCAACTTCGGCGCGATCCTTTTGAAGGGGGAGCTGCGTGGGATCGGCCGCGTGTGCGCCGCCGCGCGCTTCGCTCGCGGAGACGCTTCTCCGCGGCTGGTCATGAAGCCCGTGCCGGCCCGCCTTCAGGAAGTGCTGCGCCCGCATGAGGGAGCGGAGGTGCGCTTGAGGAAGGCGCATCGGGAGGGCTCGTCCGGCCGGTCGGAAGCCTTGGAAGGGGAGCTTCCCGGACGCGCTCAACTCCTCTCGCGCATCCACCGGACGGACGCACCATCCTGATTAAACCCATGGTAACACTGCATTTGCCCTAAGCAAAGCGCTTTAAGGGTTATCGCTAGAGACGCGCAGCGAAGGGGAGATGTGAGGAGAAGGAACCTCTCGGGGAATACCCTTCGGCAGTTTGCAGCAACCGCCCCATACGCATAAACGCGCATGTTTGTGCGGCGTGCGCGCGTGAGAGACCTTCGGTGGGGGCCCGAACTCCGTTATTGGGCGGCCGAAACTGCGGTTTCTGCGGAGGCGGCGGGCGCGGAAGGCTTCGCTGCGGGCGGATTCTCTTCCTTTTCCTTCTCTTCGAGCTCGTCGGCGAGGAAGGAGACGGCCGCGGCGTAGAAGTAGCTGCGGTTGTAGCGCAGGATCGCGGCGAAGGATCCCGTGCCTATAAAGTAGTCCACGCCGCGCTCGTTGTTGGACTTCACCCAGGGAAGATCCACGAGGAGCGTGGGCTCGTCGTCCTTGAGGGGCAGGGGCTCCATGGGTCTGACGCCCGCGCGGAGGAGTTCCCCCGCGGTCGTGTGGGTCTTGATGCCGCCCGAGCCCGTCGCGGCGAAGATCTCGGGCGTGGCGGCGACGCGGTAGAGCGGGCGCTCGCCCCGCACCCAGCCGTGCACGAGGAGGAAGTTCGCCACCGAGGCGATGCCGTCGGCGTCGTTGCCGACCACGTCGATGCGGCCGTCGCCGTCGCCGTCGCGGCCGTAGGCCTTGAGCGATGAAGGCATGAACTGCCCGAGCCCCATCGCGCCCGCGAAGGATCCGGTGACGGTGACGGGCTCGGTCTTCTCGAGCCAGCAGAATTCGAGGAAGTTCGCGAGCTCGGCGCGGTAGTACTTCGCGCGCCGCGTGTAGTCGAAGGAGAGCGTCATCAGGGCGTCGAGGACCCGGAAGCTGCCCATGTTGCGCCCGTAGATCGACTCGATCCCGATGATCGCCGCGACGGCGTAGCGCGAGACGCCCGTCTCGGCTTCGATGCGCTCGAACACGGCGCGGTTCTCCTCGAGAAACGCCGCGCCCCGCGAGATGCGCTCGCGGTCGACGAGGTTGCGCTCATAGAGGCGGAAGTTCTTTTCGGGCGTGGTCTTCTTGTTCGCGTTCGGCCGCGGCGTCGTGTACCGCTCCGAGAGGGGCGAGTAGCGCGCGACCCGCACCTCGGACTCGAGCCACTCGAAGGGAATGTTCCTTTGGGTTGAAAGTTCCTGCAGGAAGGCGCGCACGTCGGGGCGCTCGATGTAGTCCGAGGCCGACGGGCTCCCCTTCACGGAGTCGCTCGGCGGCACGGCCGGGGGCGGCGCCGGGGTCTTCGCCGGCTCCTTCACGGGTTCCTTCTCAGACGGCTGCTGCGCGGTCTTCTGCGGCTCGACGCGCTCGGGGGCGGCCGCCTCCGCGGGCGCCGCCGGTGTGCTCTGCGCGGCCGCTCCGGGAGCGGCTTCGGCACTCCGGCCCCCCTCGGGCGCTGCGCAGGCCGAGAGCGCAAGAAGCGCGATGAGGATCGGGGCGGAGCGGAGTCGGAGGGGGCGGGCCATGGACGGGTCTTGAGGACGGAGAAATCTGGAGACGCTCCTGATTCTAGCGGCCGCCTCCATGGTGCCGCCGCCCGCCCCCGGCAGAATTGTTCTATGAACCGACCGGAGGCCTCCGCCGCGCCCGGTTTCAAGCGGGAGCGGGCCCTGTGCTAGTCTCAACGGCAGACAGACCGATCACAACCTCCCCGACACTCATGCCCACCACCGACTGGCAGTCGCTTCCCACCGGGTACTTCACGCACCAACTCGTGAACCTCCCGAATCCTCTTGAAAACGCCCCGGAGTCGCCCGAACGGATCGAGGCGATCGAGACGCGCATGATGCTCGCGGGCCTCGACGAGCGCATCCGCCGCGTCGAATGCGGACCGGCGCCGCGCGAGGCGGTGCTGCTCGCGCACGACGAGGAGTACCTCGACGCGCTCGAGCGCGCGGGCGCCGGAGACAAGGAGGCGCTCGCGCGCTTCTCCGAACCCGACACGCGCGTGGGGCCGGACACCTACGACTGCGCGATGGCGAGCGCCGGAGCGGTCGTGCGCGCGGTTGACGCCGTCTTCGCGCGCACGGTGAAGAACGCCTTCTGCGCCGTGAGGCCCCCGGGACACCACGCCTCGCGCGCGCGGGCGAGCGGCTTTTGCTACCTCAACAACGCCGCCATCGGCGCGCTCTGGGCGCAGAAGCGCTACCGGCTCTCGCGCATCATGGTGCTCGACTTCGACGCGCACCACGGCGACGGCACGGAGGAGATCCTCGCGGGGCGGAGCGCCTTCCGCTTCCTCTCGCTCTTCCAGTGGCCGCTTTTTCCCCACCGGCGCATGGACCCGCAGCCCGCCAACGCCATCCTTTCGCCCCTCGAGGCCGGGGCGGACGGGGTGGAGCTGCGGCGCGTGGTCGAGGAGTCGTGGCTTCCCGAGATCGAACGCTTCCGGCCCGAACTCATGATCCTCTCGGCGGGGTTCGACGCCCACACCGAGGAGCGGATCGCACAGCTGAAGGCCGCCGAAATCGACTACGCGTGCCTCACGCGCCTTCTCGTCGAGGCGTCCTGGCGACACTGCGAAGGGCGGCTCGTGAGCGTGCTCGAGGGCGGCTATGAGCTCAGGAGTCTCGCGCGGAGCGTCTTCACGCACCTACAGGGGCTCGTGCGGACGCCCGCCCTTTGACCCGTAAGGAGCATTGAGCGCAATGGACTCGAAGATTCTGATGCCGGGAGTGCGCCCGCGGGAGGTCTGGGCCTGGTCGGCCTTCGACTTCGCCAACTCGGGCTACACGACGGTGGTGCTCACGGCCGTCTTCAACGCCTACTTCGTCTCGGTCGTGGCGGGCGACGCCCCGTGGGCGACCTTCGCCTGGACGTGCATCATCGCCGCCTCGAACGCCGCGAGCCTCGTGTTGATGCCGGTGGTCGGGGCGGTCGCGGACGCCGCCGCGAAGAAGAAGCTCTGGCTCTTCGCCGCCACGGCCTGCGCCGTCGCGGGCACCGTCGGACTCGCCTTCTGCGGCCCGGGCACGATTGCGCTCGCCGCCCTGATGGTGATCGTCTCCAACATCGGCTACAACGTGGGCGAGACCCTCAACTCTGCCTTCCTCCCCGAAATCGCCCGCCCCGAAGCCGTGGGCAAGGTCTCGGGCTGGGGGTGGTCCTTCGGCTACTGCGGCGGACTCGTGACCTTGGGCGCGTCGCTCGTGCTCGTCGAAGGGGGCGGCGCCCTCGGGCTCGACATGGACGCGCGGATCGCCGGGACGATGCTCGTCACGGCCGCGGTCTTCCTCCTCGCCTCAATCCCGATCTTCACGCTTCTGAAGGAGCGCGCAAAGCCTCGCGGCGGAGCCGCGCGAAGCTTTTCCGACCTCTGCCTCGAGAGCTTCCGCGAGACCCTGCGCACGGCGAAGAGCCTCGGCCAATACCGAGACTTCGCCTGGCTCTCGCTCTGCGGATTCCTTTACCAGTCCGGCATCGCCGTCGTGATCACGCTCTCGGCGGTCTACGCGGGCGAGGTGATGGGATTCACGACCACCGACACGCTGCTCCTCGTCTTCCTCGTCAACATTACCGCCGCCGCGGGCGCCTTCGGGTTTGGGTACCTCCAGGACCGGATCGGCCACAAGCGGGCGCTCGGCCTCACGCTCCTCGTCTGGGTCGCGATGATCGTCTGCGCGGCCTTCGCGACGACGCGTCCGGTCTTCTGGGTGGCGGCGAACCTCGCGGGTCTCGCGATGGGGTCTTCGCAGTCCGCGGGCCGCGCGATGGTGGCGCTCCTCTCGCCCGAGAGCCGCTCGGCGGAGTTCTTCAGCTTCTGGAACATGGCGCTCTGGACCGCGGCGATCGTGGGGCCGCTCGCCTACGGGTCGGTGACCTGGATCACCGGAAACGACCACCGGCTCGCGATCGGCGTCACGGGCCTCTTCTTCGTCGCGGCGCTCTGCGCCCTCACGCCCCTCAACCTCGAGCGCGGCATGCGCGCGGCGGGGCGCAGGGAGGAGAAGGCCGGAGCCTGAGGGCCCGCCCTCCGCCCAAACAAAACGCCCGCATCTTTTTCGAAGGTGCGGGCGTTTTTGCCGGATCGCGGCGGTCGACTACCGGGCGGGCTGGGCGCGTTCGGAATTCTTGTTGAGCTCGATGATGCGGCGCGTGTCGTTCGCGAGGTCCGTGATCTTGAGGGCGTCGTAGCTCTCGGCGATCAGCGCGAGGGCGTCGTCGCGCATCGGCGTGTTCTGGAATTCGCGCACGACGCGCTGCGCGCGGTCGATCGCGGCGACGTAGGCGTGGCGGTCGAAGTAGTACTGCGCGGTCTTGAGCTCATGCTCGGCCTGCGCGAGCACGAGTTCATGCATGCGGCGGCGGGCTTCCGGCGCGAAGCGGCTGTCGGGATAGCGCAGCGCGAGCTCCTTGAACGTGTCGAAGGCTTCGCGGGAGGCGTTCGCGTCGCGCTCGGCGAGGTCTTCGGCGGCGAGCTTGTTGAACCAGCTGTCGGTTTCGTTCAGGGTTGCGAGCGCCTTCAGGTACATCACGTAGTCGCTGTTGGCGTGCGTCGGGTAGGTGCGCAGGAACCGGTCGGCCGCCTGCACGGCGCCCGGCGCGTCGCCGTCCTTCCAGGTCGCGTAGATGAGCTCGATCTGCGCCTGCTGCGCGTACTGGCCGAAGGGGTAGCGGGCCTCGAGCTTCTGATAGTAGTCCTTCGCCTGAGTCCAGTTGCTATCATCCAGGGCTGACCTGGCTTCGGTGTAGAGCTTGTCGGCGCTCCAGTCGAGCGTCTGATCCTTGTCAAGGTTCTGCAGCCAGGAGCACGAAGCCGTGGCGAAGGTCACGGTAATGAGCGCGATGCCGCGCATCAGGAGCCTTTTGAAGGGAATGGCGGAATTCATGACACGAGAAGAGGTCGAATTGGACTGCGAGGATTATAACGGCGGGGATTTTGAAGACGACGAGGCGGAGGCTTTTGAAGAGGCCGCCGCCCCGGAGCCGCCCAAGTTTACGGTCTCCGGGTTCTGGGGTGAGCGCCTCGACAAGGTCCTCGCGGCCCACCTGCCCGACGTCTCCCGCGCGCGGCTGCAGAAGCTCATCGAAGGGGGCGCCGTCAAGGTGAACGGCGCCGTCGTCACCAAGGTGCGCGCCAAGGCGACCGAGGGCGACGAGATTGAGCTCACGCAAGCGCCGCGCCTCGACGAGTCGCTCGCCTTCGAGCCGCAGGAGGACGTGGAGTTCGAGGTGGTCTACGAGGACGACGCGATCATCGTGGTCAACAAGCCCGCCGGACTCGTCGTCCACCCGGGCGCGGGGAATCCCGACGGAACGCTCCTGAACGGCCTTCTCTTCCGCTATCCGGAACTCAAGGACGTTCCGCGTGCGGGGATCGTGCACCGGCTCGACCGCGACACGACGGGCCTCATGGTGGTGGCGCGCACGCTCACCGCGCAGACGAACCTCGTGCGGCAGCTCCAGGAGAGGAGCGTCAAGCGCGAGTACTGGGCGATCACGATGGGCTCGGCCGCGCCCGACTTCGTCGTGGACGTGCCGATCGGGCGCGATCCGCGCAGCCGCATCCGCTTCAAGGGATTCCCGGGCTCCACGGGCGTGCGCGCCAAGCCCGCGCGCACGCGCGCCCGCACGGTGGACTGGTCGAGCGCCGACGGCATTCCCGTCTCCTGGGTCGCCTGCCGTCTCGACACGGGCCGCACGCACCAGATCCGCGTGCACCTCACGGGCGAAGCCCTCCCGCTGATCGGCGACCAGCTCTACCGCGGCCGCGCGCCCGGCATCGCCGTCAAGATGGAGAACCTCCTCGACTTCCACCGCCAGGCGCTCCACGCCTCGCGCCTCGGGCTCGTGCATCCCGTGACGGGCGAGGAGATGCAGTGGTTCGTCGAGCCCCCCGAGGACATGATCAATCTGATGGACGACCTCGGCTTCGGGCCCTGGGACCGTCCCGTCACCGTTTTTGAGCGGAGCTGAGGCCATGGCCAATCTCTTCAAGTCTGAAATCGCAAGCGTCACCCCGGAATGGACGGGCGGGCACCCCGCGCACGTGAAGGCCTTCTTCACGGAGCGCACGGGCGGCATTTCGAGCGGCCCCTGGGGCGGTCCCGACGGCATCATGGGCATGAACGTCGCGCGCCACACGGGCGACTTCGCGATGTGCGTCGAGCAGAACCGCCGCATGCTCGCGCAGTGCCTGCCCGCGGAGCCGAAGTGGCTCACGCAGGTTCACGGCATCAAGGTGCTGCGCGCCGACGCCGCCGCGGGTGAGCCCGAGGCGGACGCCTCCTATACGACCACTCCCGGCGTCGTCTGCGCCGTGATGACGGCTGACTGCCTTCCCGTCCTCTTTGCGGACCGCAGGGGCCGGATCGTCGGCGCGGCGCACGCGGGCTGGCCCGGACTCGCCGCAGGCGTGCTGCAGGAGACCGTGCGCGCGATGAGAAAGACGCTTCTGGACGCGGGCGAAGCCGAGCCTGAGCTTGCCGTCTGGTTCGGCCCCCGCATCGGTGAAGAAGCCTTCGAAGTGGGCGAAGACGTCCTCGACGCGATGAAGACGCACCTTCCCGAAGCGCAGAAGGCCTTCCGGCCCGCCGAAGCGCCGGGGAAGTACTTCGCCGACTTGGGCGAACTCGCCCGCCAGGCTCTCGAGCAGGTCGGGGTCCCGCGTGAGGCGGTCTCCGACTGCGGTCTCTCAACCTACGCCGACCCGAAGCGCTTCTGGAGCTACCGCCGCGACGGCGCGCGCTCCGGGCGCCACGCCGCGCTCATCTGGATCGAGCCCGAGGCGCACTAAAAAGCAGGCCGCCGCGGCCCCCGCGCGGGCCCGAAGCCGGCTAATATCGCCCGCCGTCCGCTTGTGACGGCGGGCGAAAATATTTCATATAAACCAATAACAGACCCCACGCACACACACATGACTCGGCACATTCCCGTCGTCGGCTTCGTCTCCCTCGGCTGCCCCAAGGCGCTCGTCGACACCGAACGCATCGTCACGGAGCTGCGCGCCCGCGGCTACCGCATCGGCTCGACCTACAAGGACGCCGACCTCGTGATCGTCAACACCTGCGGCTTCGTCAATGAAGCCGTTGA
This sequence comes from uncultured Sutterella sp., assembly GCA_905198475.1. Taxonomy (GTDB): domain Bacteria; phylum Pseudomonadota; class Gammaproteobacteria; order Burkholderiales; family Burkholderiaceae_F; genus Sutterella. The sequence goes on from CAJKCQ010000034.1 coordinate 13,878, forward strand.
GGAGAGCCTGCAGGCGATCTCCGAGGCGCTCAAGGAGAACGGCCGCGTGATCGTCTGCGGGTGCCTCGGCGGCCGCAAGGAGGCCGACGGCTCCAACTACGTCCTCGCGCGCATGCCCAAGGTGATCGGCGTCACGGGCCCGGACAGCGTCGACGAGGTGCTCGGCATGGTCGAAGGGGTGCTGCCGCGCCCGCACGATCCCTGGGACGACCTCGTGCCCGCCGCGGGCGTGCGCCTGACGCCCAAGCACTACGCGTACCTCAAGATCTCCGAAGGCTGCAACCACCACTGCACTTTCTGCATCATCCCGAACCTGCGCGGCTCGCTCTTCTCGCGTCCGATCGGCGACATCGTGCGCGAGGCGGAGAACCTCAAGGCCGCCGGCGTGAAGGAGCTCCTCGTGATCAGCCAGGACACGGCCGCCTACGGCGTGGACCGCCGCTATCGCCTCGACTTCGCGGGCGGGCGCCCGGTGCACACGAAGCTCCTCGACCTCTGCCGCGAGCTCGGGCGCCTCAACATCTGGACGCGCCTGCACTACGTGTACCCGTATCCGTCGGTGGACGACGTGGTGCCGCTCATGGCCGAGGGGCTGGTGCTCCCGTACCTCGACGTGCCCTTCCAGCACGCGCATCCGCGGATCCTCAAGCTCATGAAGCGTCCGGCCTGCGGCGAGAAGAACCTCGAGCGCATCGCCGCCTGGCGCCGCGCCTGCCCGGACATCACGATCCGCTCGACCTTCATCGCCGGGTTCCCGGGCGAGACGGAGGCCGAGTTCGAGTACCTCCTCGACTTCCTGCGCGAGGCGCAGCTCGACCGCGTCGGGTGCTTCGCCTACTCGCCCGTCGAGGGCGCGGCCGCGAACGACCTCCCCGGGGCACTCCCCGACGAGGTGCGCGAAGACCGCCGCCGCCGTCTGATGGAGCTCCAGGCCGAGATCTCCCTCAAGAAGCTCGCGCGCCGCATCGGCGGGGTCGAGGACGTGATCATCGACGAGGAGCCCGACGAGGACGGCGTCGCCGTGGGCCGCACGAAGTCCGACGCCCCCGACATCGACGGCGTCTGCTACGTCACGACCGACCGCAGGCTCGAGCCCGGCGACATCGTCAAGGTGCGCATCACCGCCAATGAAGAGCACGACCTGATCGGCCGCGAGGTGACGCCCGAGGGCTGACGCGGGCCCTCGGCTCATTGTTGCCGAAAGGGCGGATTCGTGACGGAAGGCTTGCGTCCGCCGCCCAGGAGAAGGCGCCTGAAAAGGCTCCGGCTGCGGCGCAGACGCCGCCCGCCCCGGAAGGGCCGGGTGCCGGAGCGCCGCAGAAAACGAAGGCCGCATGAGCATCCGCGACGCCGTCGCGAAGGCGTTGGAGGGCTCGCCCTATGAGGTTGCGTCGGCGACCGACGCGGAGGTCGTCGTCGCGAAGAAGCCGCAGCCCTGAGCGGGGCGTGCGGCGGTGCGCGCCGGACGGGCGCAGGAGGAGAGGCGCGCCCCCTGCGGTATCATCCACCAAATCAGCGGGGCGCCGCCCGCCGGGCCGTTCTTCCTTTGAGAAGGACGCCGCCCCGGCCGACCGGACGCGAGCGCCCCCGCAAACTTCTCCGCTTGATGCCGATGTCCATAAAGATTTTCGTGCTTGCCGCGGCGGTGCTCGCCGCCGCCGCCTCCGCCGCCGGGGCCGTGTCCCTCGGTGAACTTGAAGTCCAGAGCGTTCCGGGCGAACCCTTTGAAGCGACGCTCGACATCAAGGACGTCGACCTCAACATTTCGCCGCTGCTCGTGCGCGTCGCGCCCCCGGCCACTTATCTGCGCGAAGGCGTGCAGTGGCCGCAGGAGGCGCTCGACCTGCGCATGGCGCGCCTGAAGAGCGAATCGAACGTCGTGCGCGTGCGCGTCACGGGCAAGCAGAACATCTCGACCGCCTTCCCGCTCCTCATTGAAATGAACGCGGGGGGCGCGGTCACGGTGCGCGAGTATCACCTCGATCCCGCGAAGGGCGCTTTCATCGTCATCGCGAAGGCCGAGGCGCCGGCGAAGACGCCTGCCGTCCAGGCCCAAGAGGCGCAGCCTGCCGCATCCAAGGCCGTGACGGAGAGCGTGGGGCCCGCCGCCGCGCCCAAGGTTCAACCGAAGTCCGAGCCCAAGGCGCAGCCCCAGACCGAACCGAAGGCCGAACCCAAGGCGGCTCCCACCGTCGAGACGGCCGCCGCCGAACACGCGGCGAAGAAGCCCCCGCGCCGCATCGGGCGCTCCGGCCCGGTGGTCGTGCGCGAGTACGTGGCGTTGAACGGCTTCAACCCGAACGAATCCTTCCCCGTGCAGCTCGACATGACGCTCTGGTCGATCGCGAAGCTCTACTGGCCGAGCTATCCGGGCGCGCTCCTCGAGCAGGTCGCCGCGGCCCTCACGGAAAAGAATCCCCGGGCCTTCATCGCCGGCGATCCCTCGAAGATCGTCGCGGGCGGCATGCTCGCCTCGCCCACGAGCGAAGAGGTCTTTGCGGTTGATCCCCTCGAAGCCTTCCGGCGCGTGCACGGCGCCGGGGTCGAGGTGCCCGGGCCCACGCAGAATCTGATCGACGCGCAGCGCCGCTCCCACACGGCCGCCGCCGAAGTCGCCGCCGTGCAGCTCGCCGAAGCCGCGAAGGGCGCCAAGCCCGAAGTGGTCGCCGACGCCGGCCGCAGGGCGCTCACCGAATGGGAGACTGAAAACGACGCCGCTGCGGTGAAGGCCGCCGAAGAGAAGGCCGCCGCCGAGAAGGCGGCCGAGGACGCTCAGGCCGCCGAAGCCGCCGAAGCCGCCAAGGCGGCGCAGGCGCAGCAGGCGGCTGTGGAAACACCCTCCGCCCCTCAGGTTGAGGAGAAGGCGCCCGCCGAAGCGAAGACGGCTCCCGAGGCGGACGCCGGGGAAAGCGCCAAGGGCGACGCAGAGGTCGCCAAGGACGCTCCCAAGGACGCCGCGAAGGACGCCGCCAAGGAAGAGGCGAAGGCCGGATGGCGCAGCGGTCCGCTCCCGTGGGTGCTCCTCGTGCTCGCGCTCGGCGCTGCGATCTACGCCTTTACGCGCCGCCGCAAGGAGGAGACCGCGATCGAGCAGCCTCCGAGAAAGACCGAGGGCACGGTGACGCTGCAGCGTGAAGTGCCCGCCGCCACCGAGGCGCAGCTGAAGGCCGTGGACGCCACGATCTCCGAGGCCGTGAAGAACGGCACCACCGCGGGCGCGATGGGCGCGGGCGCGGTCGCCTACGCCCAAGCGCAGATGGCTGAGGACCGAAAGTCCGCCGAAGCCCCGGCCGCCGTCCCTGAGGCGACCGCCGAAGTCAAGGACGCCAAGGACGAGCTCTTCGGCGACCTCGACGCCGCCGCGGGCGCGATGAAGGCGGAGGCTGCGGCCTGCGCGGCCTCCTCGAAGGCGGCTGAAGGCGCCTCTCTTCAGGGCGTCTCCGAGTCCGCCCCCGCCGAACCGAAGGTCCCGGAGACGGCCGAGCAGCCCTGGCTTTCGCCCGACGACGACGAACTCCCGCCCCTCGCGGATGGCGAACTCGAGGCCGCCCGCAAGGAGGAGCCCGCGGATCTGCCCTCGGCCCTGAAGAACGTGGACCTCGACCTGGAGGACGAGGCGAAGAAGCCCGTGCTTCCGCCCGCGCCCCCCGCCTACGTGCCGCCGCTCGCGTCCGAACCCGTCCCGCCGCTTGCTTCCGAACCCGTGACGGAAGTCCCGCAGCCTCCTGAGGCCTCTGAAGCCGTCGCCCCGCAGCCCGCTGCCCAACCCGCTCCCGTCGAGCCCCCGAAGACTCCCGAAAGCCAGGCCGTGCAGAAGCAGCGCGCGCAGACCGAGGCGCTCGACGCGAAGCTCTCGCTCGCCGGGTCCTTCATCGGACTGGGCGCCAAGAGTGAGGCGCAGGAGCTCCTCGAAGAGGTCGCGAAGAGCGGCTCCGAAGCGCAGCGCGCGCAGGCCGCCAAGCTCTTGGCGCGCCTCAAGGCCGGTGCGAAGGGAGCCGCGGACAAATGACGGCGCGCACGATCGCGCTCGGCATTGAATACCGCGGGACCGCCTTCAACGGCTGGCAGGTGCAGCCCGACCGCCCGAGCGTTCAGGCGGCCGTTGAGGCGGCGCTCTCGCGCTTCGCGAACCATCCGGTCTCCGTCATCTGCGCGGGCCGCACGGATGCGGGCGTGCACGCCACGCACCAGGTGGTGAGCTTCTCCACCGAAGCGGCGCGCGCCCCGGAAGGCTGGGTGCGCGGCGTCAACTCGTTCCTGCCGCGCACGGTCGCCGTGCGCTGGATGCGGCCCGTGGAGGAGGACTTTCACGCGCGCTTTTCCGCGCGCTCGCGCACGTACGAGTACTGGATCTGGAACGACCCGGTGAGGACGCCCCTTTTTGACGACGCCGCGGGTTGGGTCTTCCGGCCGCTCGACGTTGATCGGATGCGCGAGGGCGCGCAGGCGCTCTTGGGCGAGCACGACTTCACGAGCTTCCGCGCGGCCGAATGCCAGGCGAAGAGCCCGGTGCGCACGGTGACCGACCTCTCGCTCATCCGGCGCGGAGCGTTGGTGGGCGTGCGGATTTCCGCCAACGCCTTCCTGCAGCACATGGTGCGCAACATCGTCGGCGCCCTCATCTACGTCGGCACGGGCCGCGAGGCGCCCGGCTGGATCGCCGAGGTGCTCGCCGCCCGCGAACGCTCCGCGGCCGCTCCGACCTTCAGCCCCAACGGGCTCTACCTCACGGGCGTGGGGTATCCCGACCACCCGACGCTGCCGCAGTCCGGGCGCAGTCCCTTCGGCGGGGAGTTCCCGGCCGCACCGGACATCGGCTGAACGGCTGAATGCCGTAGCCCGGATTGGGCGCTCCCTGCGGAGGGTCTCCGCGGAGGGCGTTCGTATAATTTTCCTTTCCTTTTTGTTTTTGGACTGCGATGAGCTGGATCAACCACATTCTCCCGAAGATCAAGCGCGAGGAACCCGTCGGCGCTAAGAAGAAGCCGAGCGTCGTTCCCGAGGGCGTCTGGACGAAGTGCCCGGGCTGCGAGCAGGCGCTCTACACCGAGGAGCTTGACCGCAGTCTGCGCGTGTGCCCGAAGTGCGGCCACCACTTCCGCATGGGCGCGCGCACGCGGCTCCTCTCCTTCCTCGATCCGGGCACGGGCGTGGAGATCGGCGCCGACGTCCGCCCGCGCGACCCGCTCGGCTTCGTGGACGGCAAGCCCTATCCGAAGCGCCTCGCGGCCGCCCAGGAGTCCTGCGGCGAAACCGACGCCCTGATCGTGATGTCGGGCGCCCTGAGGCGCGAGCCGATGGTGGCCGCGGCCTTTGAATTCCGCTTCATGGGGGGCTCGATGGGCTCCGTCGTGGGTGAGCGGTTCGCCTTGGGTGTCGAGGAGGCGATGCGCCGCCGCGCGCCCTTCGTGGTCTTCACCGCCTCGGGCGGCGCGCGCATGCAGGAGGGCTTGATCTCCCTCTACCAGATGACGAAGACCACCGCCGCGGCGCGCCGGCTCTCCGACTACGGGCTCCCCTTCATCACCGTGCTCACCGACCCGACGATGGGCGGCGTCTCCGCGTCCTTCGCCTTCATCGGCGACGTGGTCCTCGCCGAACCCAAGGCCCTGATCGGCTTCGCCGGCCCCCGCGTGATCGAGCAGACCGTGCGCGAGAAGCTCCCCGACGGGTTTCAGCGCTCGGAATTCCTGCTCCGCACCGGACAGATCGACCAGATCGTGGACCGCCGGGAGCTGCGCGCCCGCATCTCGGTCCTCACGCAGCTGCTCATGAAGAAGCAGCCCGTGAACGGCATCTGACCGGCCGCCGCACCCAGACGCTTCCCCGGGCCCGCCCGCTGCGCCGCAGCCGGAGCGGGCCCGTGTCCTTTTTATCGTCTTCATCATCACCGTTTCCGTCGTTCTCTTCTTCCCGACGACGTCCGAACGCTCCTGTGAGGAGGCCTTCCACCCATGTCCCGCACCCTGACCGAATGGCTCGACTACATTGAAAAGCTTCACGCCAAGCCGATCGACCTCGGCCTCGAGCGCATGCGGGAGATGATCTCGCGGCTCGGGATCCGGTTCGAATGCCCCGTGATCACGGTGGCGGGCACGAACGGCAAGGGGAGCACCTGCGCCTTCATCGAGTCCGTCTGCCGCGCTGCGGGCCTGAGGACGGCGATGCACACCTCGCCCCATCTCCTGCGCTTCAACGAGCGGGCGCTCCTCGACGGGCGCGAGGTCGACGACCGCCTCCTCACGGCCGCCTTCGCCGAGGTCGAGGCCGCCCGCGGCGGGATGACGCTCTCCTACTTCGAATACACGGGACTCGGGATCCTGAAGGTCTTCCAGAACGCGCGCCCCGACGTCGTGATCCTCGAGATCGGCCTCGGAGGGCGGCTCGACGCCATGAACGCGATCGACCCGGACTGCTCGGTGGTGGCGGCCGTCGGCATCGACCACACCGCGTTCCTCGGCTCCACGCGCGAGGCGATCGGGCTCGAGAAGGCCCACATCTTCCGCCAGGGCCGGCCCGCGGTCTGCTCCGACCCCGAACCTCCGGTGACGCTCGTCGACCACGCCCACCGGATCGGTGCGAAGCTCATGCTCATCAACCGCGACTTTCGTGCGGCGCCCCAGCCGGACGGGTCGTTCGACTTCACCTGCGGGGAGGTGCACTGGCAGCTTCCGCGCCCGGGGCTCGCGGGGAGCAACCAGTACCGCAATGTCGCCGGGGCGCTCGCGGCCCTCGTCGCCCTGAAGGAGCACCTCCCCGTCACGGAGGCCGCCGCCGCCGCGGGCGTCGCCCGCGCGCGGATCACCGCGCGCTTTGAGTGCGTCACGACCGATCCGTGCCCAACGCTCATCGACGTCGGCCACAACCCGCAGGCCGCGGCCGTGCTCGCCGAGAACCTCGCGCACTTCGCGCGTCCGGGCGAGCGCACGCTCGCCGTCTTCGGCATGCTCACCGACAAGGACCGCGAGGCGGTGGTGCGCCTCACCGCTCCGGCGGTGGACCACTGGTTCTACGCAGGGCTCCCGGGGCCCCGCGGCGGAAGCGCCGAGGAGTTGGCCGAGCGCATGCGCGCCGCGGGCGTTCCGGACAAAAGCATGACCGCCGCGAGCGGCGTCGCCGAAGCGCTCGCCGCCGCGCGGCGCGAAGCACTCCGCTTGATGCGCGAAGAGGGCGCCCCCGTGCGGATCATCGTCTTCGGTTCCTTCGTCACCGTGGGCGAAGCGCTCGAAGTCCTCGCCGCCGAAGGCGTGCGGCGCTGAGCGCCGCGCGGCTTCTCCGCCCGCGCTCCAGAGGGAGCGCACCGGGCGCGCAAAAGCGTTTCCAATTGCGCCTTAACGGGGGAGACGGGACGGCCCTGATAAAATTTCCGCGGATTTTTTCCTTCGCCGCCTGAAAGCCCGAGGCTCACCATGAACTTCTTCAATCCGTTCCGAAAGAACACGCGTCCCCAGGGCGTGAAGCTCGCCGAACTCTCGGTCGAGCCCGCCGCGCAGGAAGGTGCGCCCAGGAAGGAGCCGGGCTTCGGCCCCGCCGGAGAGTCGGCCGCTCCGATGCACGTCGAGCCGACGTTGGGCGACGTGCAGGCCTCATCTCCCGCCGCCCCGGCCGCCTCAGCTGCCGGCGAAGCCTCCGGCCTTCCCGCGGCCGACGGCGTCCCGCCCGCCTTCACCTTCTCCGAGCCCGCGGCGGTGGAGAGCCCCACGTCGGCTGCTCCGGCCGCCCCGGTTGCTCCGGCCGCGCCCGCCCCGAAGAAGCCCGCGCCCTGGGATCCCTACGGCATCCAGCCGCCCGCGGGCGAGGC
>CAJKCQ010000035.1 GCA_905198475.1 uncultured Sutterella sp.
CCTCGCTAACCTCGCCCTGAAGGACGGGGCTTGCGCGAGGCCGGTTTTTTGGTCAGAAGCCGCGCTCGAGGAGCTCCGCGGTGAAGCGCCGCGCGGTGCGGTCCGCTTCGAGGATCTCCTCAACGGATGCGGGCGCCGGGAGCGTGAGCTCCCCGGTCGCGCGGCGCACCAGCCTGAAGATGTCCGTGAAGCCGATCCGGCGGTCGAGGAAGGCGGCGACGGCGATCTCGTTGGCGGCGTTCATCACGATCGAGGCGCCGCCGCCGGCGCGCAGGGTCTCGCGCGCGAGGTCGAGCAGCGGGAAGAGCTCCGTCTTCGGGCGCTCGAAGGTGAGGCGCCCGCAGTCGATGAGGGACAACGGCTTCACGCCCGCGTGGATGCGTGCGGGCCAGCTCATCGCGAGCGCGATCGGGGTCTTCATGTCGGGGGTGCCGAGTTCGGCCATCACCGCGCCGTCCTCAAAGGCCACCATCGAGTGGATCACCGACTCGGGGTGGACCACGACGTCGATGCGGCTCTCGGGCGTGTTGAAGAGCCACGAGGCCTCGATCACCTCGAGCCCCTTGTTCATCAGGGTGGCGCTGTCCACGCTGACCTTGTGGCCCATGCTCCACTTCGGGTGCTTCACGGCCATCTCGGGCGTGATGCCTTCGAGCGATTCGCGGCAGCGGAAGGGCCCGCCCGAAGCGGTGAGGATGATGCGCGCGGTGGCGCGCGCCCGTTCGTCCGCGCCGGCGAGGCTCTGGAAGACCGCGCTGTGCTCGCTGTCCACGGGGAGGAGTTCGGCGCCGCATTCGGCCACCGTCTTCATGAGCAGCGCCCCGCCGCAGACGACGCTCTCCTTGTTGGCGAGCATCAGGCGCTTGCCGGCCTTCGCCGCGGCGAAGGTGGGCGCGACGCCCGCCGCCCCCACGACCGCCTGCATCACGGCGTCGGCTTCCGGATCGGCGGCGAGCTCCGTCACGGCGGCGGCGCCCGCCGCGGCCTCAACGTCCGCAAGCCCCGCTTGGGCGAGCTTTTCCTTGAGCTCCCCCCAGCGGGCTTCATCCGCGACGACCACGCGCTTCGGGCGGAACTCCCGCGCGACGGCGACCAGCTCGTCCACGCGGCTGCCTGCCGCGATCGAATGGACGGCGTAGTCCTCGGGATGGAGGCGCACCACGTCGAGCGTGGAGCGCCCGATGCTGCCGGTAGCGCCGAGAAGAGCGATTTTCTGCATGGTTCTGCCTTGAGGTGTGTTTGTTCTGTTTTTCCCCTGCGGCACGCGCCGTCGGCGGGCCGCAGGGTGGTCCGTTATTTTGCCGCGCCGCCGTCAAAGACGCGCGAGGCGGATGAGGGCGATTTCAGACGGCACGCCAACGCGGATAGGAAAGCCGTTCCAGAGGCCCGAGCCCGGATGGACGTACATCAGGGTGCCGTCGGGCCGCCGGTAGAAGCCCCGCACGAAGGTGCCGTTGATGATCGCCACCGCCCGGTCCATGCCGAGAATCTGTCCGCCGTGCGTGTGGCCCGAGAGCTGGAGCGCGAAGGACTCCTTTTCGCGGTAGCGGGGGAAGAGCTTGGGCTGATGGGCGAGGAGAATGCGCGGAACCTTCCCCGCGTCGGGAGCTCCCGCGAAGGTCTTTTGCACGTCGGGCAATTCCCGCCCGAAGCGCTCGGCCATCGGGTCGCAGACGCCGCCCAACGTCAGCTGCGCGGGCCTGCCGTTGCGCCCTTCGACCGTAACGACCGCGTGTTCGTTGCGCAGCACCCGGATGCCGAGCGACTCGATCTTCGCGATCCAGCGTCCGTAGTCGCCGTAGTGCTCGTGGTTGCCTTCGCAGCCGAAGACGCCCGAGCGGGCCCTGAGCTTCGCAAAGGGCGCGACGTCCTTCTCGCGGCGCTCGACCGTGCCGTCCACGAAGTCGCCCGTGATGAGGACGAGCTGCGGGTTGAGGCTGTTGACGCGCTCGACCAAGGCCTCGGCATAGGGTTCGGTGAGAAGCGCCGAGGCGTGGAGGTCGGAGAGCTGCACGAACTCAAAGCCCTCGAGCTCGAGCGGCAGATCCTTGATGCGGGCCGTGTGGCGGCGCACCTCCGGGACTTCGATGCCCTTCGCGATGCCGCAGGCCCCGAGCCCGATGCTCGCCGCGCCCATGAGGAGCGCGGAGCGCCGCGACTTCTGCACGGCGTCGTGGAGCTTTTCGCCGGAGCGGCCCGCGAGCACCGCGACGAGGATGAGGATCTCGCGCAGCGCCGTGAGCACGCAGAGAAAGAGCAGCACCGCCTCGCCGAAGTTCCCGGCGATGAGCGCCCAGCGCGGCAGTTCGGGCGAAAGAAGTCCGCCCGCAAAGAAGACCGTGAAGGTCGAGAAGAGCGCGGCGGCGGCGACCACCGCGGCGAGGACGATCTTCGGGCCGCGTGCGATCCTCAGGGGCGCGACGAAGCGCCAGAGGACCCAGACGGCCATCAGCAGATGAAAAACGGCGAAGCGCATGGAGGACGAATGCGGCTGTGGTGGAGGTCGGAAGAGGATTCTATCGGGCCGCCCGCCCGCAGAACCCGAAAAAACCGCAACACCATGTACGGACGGGAAAAACCGTCTTCCCGCGCCGTCAGACCGTCTCGACGTCCTGCCGGTCCACGAGCGCCTCGCCGGAGGTGATCCGCGCGAGATCGCCCTCAAGGCGCTCCGCGGCCGGTTCGGGTACGAGCACCTCGTAGGAGGCGTCGAACCGGTAGTCCGAGGTGAGGATCTCGGCGCCGAGCTGCCGCGCGAGGTTCTGGAACGCCCCGTCGAAGGCCGGGTCCATCGAGACCACGTAGCGTACGAGCGTTTCGCGCCCGCGCGTCGGGCAGGTTTCGAGCCCGAGCTTCGCCGTGCCCTGGTACGCCCGCACGAGTCCGCCCGTGCCGAGGAGAATGCCGCCGAAGTAGCGGGTGACCACCACCACCACCTCACCCACGCCGCTCGTGAGGACGGCGGTCAGCATCGGGCGCCCCGCCGTACCCTTGGGCTCGCCGTCGTCGTTCGCCCCCACCTGCGCGGTCGAGCCGGGTTCGCCCGCGTTGAAGGCCCAGCAGTTGTGGGTCGCCTGCGCGTGCTCGGCGCGGATGCGGTCGATGAAGGCGTGCGCGGCCTCGGGCGAGGCGGCGCGCGCGACGCTCACGATGAAGCGCGAACGCTTGATCACGTCCTCCGTGCGGTGCATGCCGCCCGGAGGAAGGTCGGGAACGAGAAAGGGCTGGTCGGGCATTCGGGCGGACGGTGAGGCGCTGCTAGAAGAGGAGGACGGCGAGCATCATCCAGGTCGCCGCCGGCATCACCGGCATCGTGGAGTCCATGCGGTCGAAAAAGCCCCCGTGGCCGGGAAGGAGGTTCGAGGAGTCCTTGATGCCGGCAAGGCGCTTCAGCATCGACTCCCACAGGTCGCCCGCGATCGAGAGCGCGATCAGCACGGCGAGGATCACGAGGCCCCAGCCGAAGCCCGCCTCGTCGAAGATGAAGTTCGTGAAGACGATCTTCTGGTCGCAGAACCAGTAGCAGAGCACGAAGAAGATGATGACGATCACGTAGGCGCCGAGCACCCCCTCCCAGGTCTTCTTGGGCGAGATCGCAGGGCAGAGGCGGTGCTTGCCCCAAGCGCGGCCGCAGAAGTACGCGCAGATGTCCGCCCCCCAGATGATGAGCATCACGGAGAGGACGAGCACCCAGGTGCCCTGCTCGTTGAGCCAGAGGAAGGAGAGGTATGCGGCCGGCACGAAGATCACCGCCGACCAGAGGCACTGCGCGACGTTCACCTTGAAGCCGTTCTCGCGGTGGAAGAGCTCGAGGAAGAAGATCACGAACCACGCGATCATCACGATGCCGTCGACGATGAAGAGGAACCAGTCCATCTTGGGCATCGCGCCCGCGGCGTAGAGCGAGAACTGCGCGATCATCTCAATCGCGGCGATGAGTGCGGCCGGCACGGGGCCAAGGTTGCCGATGCGCAGCCACTCGTAGAGCGCGAGGCCGAAGGCGACCGCCATGACGCCGGCGAACCAGAGCGAGCCCGCCCAGATCGAGAGGCTGAGGATGACGAGGAGCACGGCCGCAGTGGCCAGGCGAAGCGAGAGCATCTTGGATGAAACCTTTTGGGTGGGGTCGCGCAGCGTGAATGAGGGTCGCACGGGCGGGGCGCACCCCGTGCGCACTTGACGCCGCAGAATGCGGTCTGCGCTTCAACGAATTGTAATGAAGCGGGGGCGGGCGAAACCTTAACGCCCGTGAAGCGCCCGGCAAAAGCCTCGCCGGACGTCGTGCCCGGTGCAGACCGGGCCTCCGCGGGGCGGGCGGTCAGCCGACCTCGCGGACCTGCTCACTCGTCATGCCGAAGCGCCGCTCGCGGCCCACGTACCAGTCGAGCGCGTCGTCGAGCGCCGCCGCGTCGAAGTCCGGCCAGAGCGTGTCGGTGAAGTAGAGCTCCGCGTAGGCGGTCTGCCAGAGGAGGAAGTTCGAGATCCGCCGCTCGCCCCCGGTGCGCACGAGAAGATCCACCTCGCCGTCCTCGACGGCGCAGAGCCGCCGCGCGACGCCCTCCATCGTGAGCTCGCCCGCCGCAGCCGCGGCCTGCGCGGCCTGCAACAGGTCCCACCGGCCGCCGTAGTTGGCGGCGATGTTGAGGTGCATGCGCCCGCCTGCGGCGGTCGCCCGCTCGCAGTGGGTGATCGTGTCGTTCAGGGATTGCGAAAAGGCGCTCCGGTCGCCGATCACGGAGAGCCGCACGCCCGCCTCCGAGAGGGGCTTCTCCCACCGGGCGAGACCCGTGGCGAAGAGCTTCATCAGAGCGGCGACCTCGGCCGCGGGCCGGCGCCAGTTTTCGCTCGAGAAGGCGAAGACCGTAAGCGCGGCGACGCCGCGCTTGGCGGCCGCGTCCACGATGCGCTCGAGGGCGTAGACGCCCTGCCGGTGCCCTTCGGCGCGCGGCAGACGGCGCGCCTTCGCCCAACGGCCGTTGCCGTCCATGATGATGGCGATGTGCTTCGGCGGTCGGGGGGCTTGGATCATCTGAGGAGCGCTCGGAATGTGGGGATGCAAAAGGACCGCCGGCGCACTGCGCGCCCGCGTCCTGCGGCGGAATTTCAGTCGGAAAAGTCTAGCAAAGCACCCGTTCGTGCGGCGCGGATCCTGTTTCAGGTTGCAAGCGGGCGGGAGCGCCGCCGAACGTCTCTTCCAGAGACGACGACGGCCCGACAAGTCGGGCCGTCTGGGTGGAGAGCCGGAAGGCGGAATGCTCCGCCTTCCTTCATGTCCGGTCCTTAGACCGTCATAATCTCCTTTTCCTTTTCCGCGATCACCTTGTCTACTTCGGCGACGAAGCGGTCGGTGAGCTTCTGGACGTCCTTCTCATAAGCGCGCTGATCGTCCTCGGAGATCTCCTTGTCCTTCTCGAGGCGCTCGAGGCTGGTGTTGGCCTCACGGCGCAGATTGCGCACGGCCACCTTGGCGTCCTCGCCGAAGCCCTTGACGATCTTGGAGAGCTCGCGGCGGCGCTCTTCGGTGAGCGGGGGCAACGGCACGCGAATCGTGTCGCCCGACGTGGCCGGGTTGAGGCCAAGGTCGGATTCGCGGATGGCCTTTTCAATGGCCTTCACCATGTTCTTCTCCCAGGGCTGCACCGTGAGGGTGTGGGCGTCGCCCACGCCCACCTGGGCGACCTGGTTGATCGGGGTGGGGCAGCCGTAGTAGTCGACCTTGATCTTGTCCAGGAGGCCCGTGCTCGCACGGCCGGTGCGGATCTTCGTGAAGTCCTCGCGGAGCTTCTCGACGGTGACGCCCATCTTGTGTTCGGTCTGCTTGAGAATGTCGGCAGCGCTCATGTCTTCTCCTTTCGGGGCCGGTGCGGCGGACGGAGTCCCGGGGCGCCGAGCTCCGGCTCGTCCGGGCTCCAGGCGCGCGGACGGACCGCAGCGGCGTGTGGGTTGTGTGTTCGGTGCGTGCTTCGGGCCGGGAGCGCGTCAGCGCCTCCGGCTTCGAAGGGCAAAGATCAAGTTTAGCAAAGCGCCCTATCAGCTATGAACGAGCGTGCCTTCCTTTTCGCCGAGGACGACGCGGCGCAGCGCGCCCTTCTTGTTGATGTTGAAGACCTTGATCGGCAGCCCCTGCTCGCGGCAGAGCGCGAAGGCGGTGGCGTCCATCACCTTGAGGTTGCTGCTCAGGGCCTGGTCGAACGTGAGTTCGTCGAACATCGTCGCGGTCGGATCCTTCTTCGGGTCGGCCGTGTAGATGCCGTCCACCTTGGTCGCCTTGAGCACGATGTCCGCGCCGATCTCGGCACCGCGCAGGGCCGCGGTCGTATCGGTCGTCATGAAGGGGTTGCCCGTGCCCGCCGCGAAGATCACGATGCGGCCGAGGCGCAGGTGGCGCAGGGCCTTGCCGCGGATGTAGGGTTCGGCGACCTGCTCGATGTGCAGCGCCGACTGCACGCGCGCCTCGATGCCGTTGTTGCGGCAGCAGTCCTGAAGCGCCATGGCGTTCATCACCGTGGCAAGCATGCCCATGTAGTCGCCCGTGGCGCGGTCCATGCCGGTGGCGCCGAGAGCGACGCCGCGGAAGATGTTGCCGCCGCCCACGACGATGCCGAGCTGCACGCCGAGGTCCACGACGGTCTTCACTTCTTCAATCATGTGTTGGAGCACCGAGCGGTTGATGCCGAACGAATCCTCGCCCATGAGCGCCTCACCCGAAAGCTTGAGAAGAATGCGCTTGTAGACCGGCTTGCCCTGAGTGTTCATTTGTCAGCTCCTTGACGCTCTTTGAAGAAGGGGGGTTCTCTTCCCGCAGGGAGCCTCGGACGTCGCCCCCTTTCGGTTCGGGGCGGAATTATACGCGGCCTGAGGAGTTTTCCTTATCGAAGAAATCGGAAGTTTTCCCGACTGCCGCCTTCTCCCGGGCGTTCCGGGGCGCATCGGAGACGCATTGGGGCGCACACCCGGAAAAAAAGAAAAGACGCGCGGCCCCGGCTTGCGGGAGCTGCGCGTCCTTCTGAGACCTTCAACTGCGTCCTCCGCGTCCGCACCGTTTGGGTTCGCGGCGGGAGACCGGGGGCTCTCTTTCAGAGGAGGCGCTTCACGACGACCGTGCATTCGTCGAAAACGTCTCCGGACGAGGGAGACCGGCCTCGCCGCCCCTTGCTTCATGCGGTGGGGGCGGGAGAGCGGCGGATGAATTAGGCCTGCTTGGCGGCGGCGGCCTGAGCGGCCACTTCAGCGGCGAAGTCGTTCGACTTCTTCTCGATGCCTTCGCCCACGACGTAGAGGACGTAGGACTCGACCTTGGCACCGGCGGCCTTGAGGAGGTCGTTGATCGACTTCTTGTCGTCCTTGACGAACGGCTGGTTGATCAGGGTGACTTCCTTGAGGAACTTCTTGACCGTGCCTTCGGCGATGCGCTCGAGCATGGCTTCGGGCTTGCCGGCTTCGCGGGCCTTCTCAATGGCGATGCGGCGCTCGGCTTCGAGGAGGGCGGCTTCGATGCCGGTCTCGTCGATGGCCTTCGGCTTCGAGGCGGCGATGTGCATGGCGATGTCGTGAGCGAGCTCAACGTTGCCGCCGACGAGGTCGACGAGCACGCCGATGCGGCTGCCGTGGACGTAGTGCGAAAGTTCGCCCTTCGCCTCGATGCGCTGGAAGCGGCGGAAGGTCATGTTCTCGCCGATCTTGCCGACGAGGGCCTTGCGGACGCCGTCAACGGTGGTGCCGTCGAGCGGGAGAGCGAGGAGCTCTTCGACCGTGGCGGGGTTCTTCTCAGCGACGAGCTTGACGCTGTCGTGAGCCATCTTGAGGAATTCCGGGTTCTTCGCGACGAAGTCGGTCTCGGAGTTGACCTCGAGGATCGCGCCGAGCTTGTGGTCGTCGGAGACGTACACGACGACGACGCCCTCAGCGGCGACGCGCGCGGCGGCCTTGTTCGCCTTGTTGCCGAGCTTGACGCGCAGGATCTCTTCGGCCTTGGCCATGTCGCCATCGGCTTCGGTGAGCGCCTTCTTGCACTCCATCATCGGGGCGTCGGTCTTGAGACGCAGCTCCTTCACGAGGGCGGCGGAAATAGCAGCCATGTTCACTAACTCCAATCAGAGGAACAAAAATCGGGTTGAATTCTATAGAAAAAGGGGCCTCGACGAGGCCCCTTCTTCAAAGCCGGTTGAAATGGACGCGCCGGACGGTTGCGGCCGAAGCGCGTCCCTTTCCCCAGGGGCCGCGGCCGAATTAGGCGGCGGGGGTGGCTTCCGGGGCTTCCTCGGCGGCCACTTCGACGAACTCTTCGTCGGCGGGGGCTTCGCCCTCGGCGGCGACGGCGCTGTCGGCGCGGCCGGCGATCACGGCGTCGGCGATGCCGGCGGCGTAGATCTGGACGGCCTTCGAGGAGTCGTCGTTGCCCGGGATGACGTAGTCGATGCCCTCGGGCGAGCAGTTCGTATCAACGACGCCGATGACGGGGATGCCGAGCTTGTTGGCTTCCTGGACGGCGATCTTGTGGTAGCCCACGTCGACGATGAAGAGGGCGTCGGGAAGACCACCGAGGTCCTTGATGCCGCCGATGGACTTGTTGAGCTTCTCAACGGAGCGCTGGAAGTCGAGGGCTTCCTTCTTCGTCAGCTTGGCGGCGGTGCCGTCCTCGAGCTGCTCTTCCATTTCCTTGAGGCGCTTGATCGTGCCGCGGACCGTCTTGAAGTTCGTGAGCGTGCCGCCGAGCCAGCGCTGGTCAACCCAGCAGCAGCCCGCGCGCTGCGCTTCCTGAGCGATGATCTCGCGACCGCCGCGCTTCGTGTCGACGAAGAGGATGCGGCCGCCCTGGCTGGCGAGCTGACGGGCGAACTTGCAGGCCTCGTCGAACATCACAACCGTCTTCTCGAGGTTGATGATGTGAATCTTGTTGCGGGAGCCGAAGATGTACTGGGCCATCTTCGGGTTCCAGAAACGAGTCTGATGACCGAAGTGGCAACCCGCTTCGAGCATTTCACGCATGCTGACCATTTGAATTTCTCCAAGGTTTTGTCAGTCTGACACGGCCTGCAGGAACCGATTCTTCTTCTACTGAATGAACGGCACCTCGGGCGCAGGCCGCGCGCAAAGTACATACCCGGGCCGACCATGGACACCGGGCGGAAAAAAGCCGGTCCGACCGCCCGGAAGGGCGTAAACCGGAACAAGCGCGGCATTCTATAGGAAGCGCCGGGAGGTTTTCAACCGTCCGGGAGGAGTTTTCTCACGTCCGGCGCGCCCGGAGGGGGCCTCCACCGCTTCGAGGGGACCCGGGCGCAGAGACGCCCCGCCGCGCAGGCCACTTCGGCCGCGCATGCGGGGCGTTTTCCTTCATGCATCCCCCAGGCCCGGCGCAGTCACGTCGGGCGAGGGAGGCCGGGCTCATCACTTGCCGGCGGGCTTCCCGGCCGGAACCGGACGGGCGGAGCGCACGTCGAGCTTGGTGCGGTTCCAGTCGCGGTCCACTTCGGCGCGGATCTCCATCAGTTCGCCGCGGCGGACCATCGACCAGTCGCGGTCGTGATCGAGCTCGGCCGTGATGGCGTCGCCCTTCTCGTCCTCGAACTCGTACTTGTCGCCCTTCAGGTGCGCCGTGAAGCGCCCGCGCAGGCGGACCACCTGGTCGTCGGCGCCGTTCTTGAAGACCCAGTCCACGGTGACGAACTTCTGGCTGCCGAAGCCCTGGGGCGCGCGGGCGTCGGCGGATTCGTCGTGCCCAAACCCCTGCGGGGCGCGGTCGGCGGCCGTCGCTGCGGCCGGTGCGGCGAAGCCTTCGGGGCCCGTGGCCTGAACGCCGCCCGCAGCGGCGAGCGCGAGCGCGGCGATGGAGGCGAGGGCGGCCATGCGGATCTTGTTGGTGTGGGTCATGATTGAGCTCTCCTTTGAGGGCGTCCGTCCTTCGCCGCGGCTGCGGCGGGCGGGGTGAGGCGCCTCAATGCTGAATAATCCTTCTTCGGACGGGAGGACCTTCCTCAGGGCCTCCATTCGTCCTTCTTCATGAGACCAATCTACGTGCCGCCCATTAGCGAAGAATGAGTTTTCGGTTAGCCGATCCTTAGCGAAGAAGAAAGCGGCGCCGCGCGATTAAAATCAGGCTCAGCCGCGCGGCGCATCCGATTCAGAATTCTGCCGCGCACGGAACCGGAGGCCGCCCGCCGCGTCTGCTGCGCATCTCCGCCCGACCGGGCCGCCTTCCACCCCGAACTTCCTTTTACTGAAAAGAACAGCAATGCCCATCTCCATCAAGACTCCCGAGGACATCGCCGGCCTGCGCATCGCCGGCCGCCTCGCCGCGGAGCTTCTCGACTACCTCACGCCCTTCGTCAAGCCCGGCGTCTCGACGGGCGAGCTCGACCGGCTCGCCTACGACTACACCGTGAACGTGCAGAAGTGCATCCCGGCCTGCCTCGGCTACACGCCCCCGGGAATGACGCCCTATCCGGCCACCACCTGCATCTCGATCAACCACGTCGTCTGCCACGGCATTCCTTCGGACAAGAAGAAGCTCAAGGCGGGCGACATCGTCAACATCGACGTGACGAGCATCAAGGACGGCTATCACGGCGACACCTCGCGCATGTTCATCGTCGGCAAGCCCACGATCGCCGGCCGCCACATGGTGGACGCGGCCTTCGGCACGATGTGGGCCGGCATCGACGCGGTGCGCCCGGGCGGGTGCTTCAACGACATCGGCCGCGCCTGCCAGGCCTACGCCGACGCCCACGGCGTCTCGGTCGTGCGCGACTACGGCGGCCACGGCATCGGCAAGGGCTTCCACGAGGAGCCCCACGTCAACCACTTCCCCGTCAACACCCCGACGGCGACCTTCAAGCCCGGCATGGTCTTCACGGTCGAGCCGATGGTGAACGCCGGCCGCTACGGCGTCACCATCCTCGGCGATGGCTGGACGGTGGTCACCAAGGACCACTCGCTCTCCGCGCAGTGGGAGCACATGGTGCTCGTCACCGAAACGGGCTACGACGTCCTCACGGTGAGCAAGGGCACGCAGGCGCCGCCCGACTTCGTGAAGGGCTGGAAGCTCCCCGAGAACCTCTGATCCCGCAGACGCCGCCCGCACTTCCCTCGGACGGCCCTCCAGAAGGGGCGGCCCGCCGGCCGCCCTTTTTCGCATCTCCCTCATTTCCGCACCCGGAAGGAGCCGCCCGTCATGGCCTTCGAACTCGACCCCAAGATCATCTCCGACGTCGTCGAAGGGTTCCGCAGCGCCCGCACGCACCTCGCAGAGGAGTGGCGCGCCCGCCGCGACTGCCGCGCCTACCTCTCGGCCCACAGCACCGCGCTCGACGACGCCGTGACGACCCTCGCGCGCGCGGCGGCGCTTCCCGAAGAGCGCATCGCGCTCGCTGCGGTCGGGGGATTCGGGCGCCGCGAGCTCTTCCCCCACTCCGACATCGACCTGCTCGTGCTGCTCGAGGACGAGGCCGGGAAGGACGACGCGCTGGGCGAGCGGATCTCGGGGTTCCTCGCTGCGCTCTGGGAGCTCGGTCTCACGGTGGGGGCGGCCGTGCGCACGCGCAGCGACTACACCACGGAGGCGGCGGGCGACGTTTCGATCGCCACCACGTACCTCGAGAGCCGCCTGCTCCTCGGTTCGGAATCCCTCTACAAGGGCGCGCGCGACGACTTCTTCGCGGGGCTCGACGCCCGGGCCTTCTTCCGCGACAAGATGCTCGAACTCAAGCGCCGCCACCAGAAGTTCGAGGACACGCCGTATTCACTCGAACCGAACCTCAAGGAGTCCCCCGGGGGGCTGCGCGACCTGCAGGTCTTCCTCTGGTGCGCCAAGGCCGCGGGGCTCGCCGAGAGCGTCGCCGAAATGAAGACCGCGGACCTCATCACCGAGCGCGAGATGCACACGATCGAGCAGTGCTTCCGCTTCCTCGACAACCTGCGCGTGGAGCTTCACCTCCTCACGAACCGCGACGAGAACCGGCTCCTCTTCGACGTGCAGGAGGCACTCGCCGCCCGGCTCGGGTACCGCGCCACGGGCCTCATGCGCGGCTCCGAAGCCCTCATGAAGCGCTACTACTGGAACGCGAAGTCGGTGGTGCAGATGTCGATCATCCAGCTCCAGACGATCGCCGACCGGCTCTTCGGGAGCACCGCCAAGGCGACGCCGGTGCGGCTCGACCCGGCCTTCCTCGCCCTGGGCGACGAGATGGACATCGACGAGGACGACGCCTACGAAAAGGACCCGAACGCCGTCCTGCGCACCTTCCTCGTCTTCGCGACGCACCCGGAGCTCACGCGCTTTTCGACGCGCCTGCTGCGCGCGCTCTGGCACGCGACGCCCCTGATCGGCCCGGCGTACCGCGCCGACCCGGCGAACCAACAGACCTTCCTCGAGATCATCAAGCTCGACAAGGGCGCCGACGAGGCGCTCTCGATGATGAACGCCTGGGCGATCCTCGGGCGGTTCCTGCCGGCCTTCCGCCACATCGTCGGGCAGATGCAGCACGACCTCTACCACATCTTCACGGTCGATCAGCACACGCTCCTCGTCGTGAAGAACCTCTGCCGCTTCCGCCGCTCCGAGCACGCACACGAATACCCGCTCTGCACGCAGATCATGACGGCGCTCCCGGGTTCATGGCGCCTGCTCATCGCCGGGCTCTTCCACGACATCGGCAAGGGCCTCGGGGGCGGCCACGAGGTGATCGGCGCGGAGAAGGCGCAGGCCTTCTGCCGCCGGTTCGGGCTCTCCGCCGCAGACGAAGCCTTCATCTGCTTTCTCGTGCGCTGGCACCTTGAGATGAGCCGCGTCTCGCAGAAGGAGGACATCTCCGACCCGACGGTCGTGGACCGCTTCTGCGCGCTCGTCGGCACCAAGGAGCGTCTCGACGCGCTCTACCTCCTCACCGTCGCCGACATCCGCGCGACGTCCCCCAAGGTCTGGACCCCCTGGAAGGCACAGCTTCTCGAGACCCTCTACCGGACGTCGCTCGAACACCTCGCCGGCCGCGGGTCGGCCGTATCGGTCGACGACCTGATCGCAAAGCGCCGCACCGAAGCCGCCGCGAAGACCGCGGGCGTCGTCACACCCGCCGCGCGCGACCGCTTCTGGCGCGAGCTCGACCTCGTCTACTTCATGCGGCACTCCGCCGACGAGATCGCCTGGCACGCCGAGATGCTCGCCGAGCACGTGCTCGACCCCGATCCCGTCGTGCGCGTGAAGCGGAGCGCCTCCCTGGGCGGCCTCATCGTCCTCATCTACCTCCCCGACCGGCGGGACCTGTTCCTGCGCTCGGTCGCCTGGTTCGGCAAGAACAGCCTCTCGGTGATCGACGCGCGCATTCATACGACCAAGCACGGCTGGGCGCTCGACACCTTTCTCGTCGCCGACGCATTCGGGCGATTCGACACTCCGGAGGCGCTCCGGATGATGGAGGAGAAGCTCGCCGAAGCGCTCGTCTCGACGAAGCCCCTGCCCCCGGCGGCGAAGGCGCGGCTCTCGCGCCGCTCGCGGCACTTCCCGACCCGCCCGAGCGTGCAGATCCAGCCCGACGAATCCGGGCGGGCGTTCCTGATGAACCTCATCGGCACGGACCGCATTGGGCTGCTCTACGCGATCTCGCAGGTGCTCGCCAAATACAACGTCAACCTGCAGACGGCGAAGATCGCCACCTTGGGCGAGCGCGCCGAGGACGTCTTCCTGATCGACGGGGCGGAGCTCCACGACGACGCGGAGCTCCTTAAGCTCGAAGGCGAACTCATCGAGGCGCTCTCGCCCCAGGGCTGCTGAGGCGAGCAAAACATAAGGCGCTGAAAGAAAAACACCGCTCCCTGCGGCGCCGCCACCGTGGACCTGGTCTATGGGGCGGTGCGCGGCCAGTCACCGCGGGCGCCCTTCAAGCCCGGTCCGGAGACGATCCGGCCGGACTTTTTCGCGCGATCAAACCCCTCAAATTGTCGACAATTGCCGGCAACTAGCCCTCTTCAGGTATGTCAACTTGCGGTAGCGCAGAAAGTCGTTGAACTTTACCCGTCGGGGCTTTACGCGCCCTCCTTACATGGGCAGAATCACGCGCAGATTTTTTCTTCCGCCGCATGCGCGCGCTTCGGGCGAGCACCTGCAGCCCGTTTTCCCTCAAGGAGTGACCCATCATGTCTCTGAAGACCAAGGCCGTTCTTTCCGCCGCCTTCTTCTGCGTCGCGCTTGCCGCGGGCGTTGCGAGCGCCGCGACCTACACCGTTGGCACGGGCGCGACCTACCGCCCGTTTGAATACGAAACCCCGAACAAGGAGCTCGTGGGCTTCGACGTCGACCTGATGAAGGCGATCGCGAAGGAGGCGGGCTTCGAGGTGAAGTTCATCAACACGCCCTGGGACGGCATCTTCGCCGGCCTCAACAACGGCGACCGCGACATCATCATGTCGGGCATCACGATCACCGAGAAGCGCAAGCAGGCCGTGGACTTCTCGCATCCGTACTTCCTCGCCCACCAGCTCATCCTCACGAACGCGAACCTGAAGATCCAGAGCATCAAGGACCTTGAGGGCAAGCTCATCGCCGTCGTGAACGCCTCCGCGGGCGACATCGCCGCCTCGAAGGCCTTCGGCAAGGCCTCGCCCAACATCCGGCGCTTTGACAACACCCCGCTCGCGCTCGAAGAGCTCGCCAACGGCGGCGTGGACGCCATGATCGGCGACGTGGGCGTGCTGCAGTGGTACACGAAGCAGAACCCCGAGAAGAAGTTCAACCAGTGCCGTGACCCGGGCTTCGAGGAGCAGTACTTCGGCATCGGCGTGAAGAAGGGCAACACCAAGGTTCTCGAAGACGTGAACCGCGGCCTCGAGAAGGCGATCGCCTCGGGTGCCTACCAGGAGGTCTTCACGAAGTGGTTCGGCTCTGAAGCGCCGAAGCTTCCGCGCTGACCGACCGGAGAAGCCGGACGTCCGGAGCCGCCTCACGTGAAGGCGGCCCGGCCTCGGCTTCTCCCCCTTCCGGCACATTTCTTTCTCGACGTCGGCGGTCCCCCTCAAAACGGGACGCCGGCGCCTTTCTTTGTTTTGGTGAACCCTCAATGCTCTTTGGCTTTCACTCCGACGTCATTGTCGAATACTGGCCGCTCTTCGTGCACGGCGCGGCGACGACCATCCAGATCACGGTGATCTGCGTCTTCCTCGGCATGATTCTCGGCACGCTCCTCGGCATGGGGCGCCTCGCAAGCGGCCGCTACGAGCCGACGAAGTCGCTCCTGCACTACGGCGTGCGCTGGCCGATCGCCGTCTACGTGAGCTTCTTCCGCGGCACCCCGCTCTTCGTGCAGATCTTCCTCATGCACTTCGCGGTGCTCCCCATCTTCATCCACCCGGTGGACGGGCTGCTGATCGACGGCGCGCTCGCGCGGGAGCTGCGCGCCAACTACGGCGCGATGCTCGCGGGCATCTGCGCGATCACGCTCAATTCGGGCGCCTACATGTGCGAGATCTTCCGCGCCGGCATCCAGTCGCTCGACAAGGGCCAGATGGAGTCCGCCCGTTCGCTCGGCATGAGCTACTTCCAGGCGATGCGGCACATCATCCTGCCGCAGGCCTTCCGCCGCATGCTCCCCGCGCTCGGCAACAACGCCATCGCGATCCTGAAGGACTCGTCGCTCGTCTCCGCGATCGGTCTGGCCGAACTCGCTTACGCCGCCCGCACGGTGGCGGGCGCCTCGGCGCGCTACTGGGAGCCCTACATCACGATTTCCTGCGTCTACTGGGTGATGACGCTTCTGCTCGCCTGGGGCATCCGCCGGCTTGAAGCCCGCCTCGGCCGCGGCGACAACGGACTTGGAGCCACGTCATGACCGAAGCCATCGTTGAAATCAAGAACCTCAAGAAGGCCTTCGGCGACCACGTCGTGCTCGACGGCATCAACCTCTCGGTCAAGCCCGGCGAAAAGGTCGTGGTGCTCGGGCCCTCGGGCTCTGGGAAGAGCACGATGCTGCGCTGCATCAACGAGCTCGAGATCCCCTCGGGAGGGCAGATCTTCGTCAACGGCGTCGAGGTGACGAACCCGAAGACGAACCTCAACAAGGTGCGCGAGCACCTCGGCATGGTCTTCCAGCGCTTCAACCTCTGGCCGCACAAGACGGTGCTCGAGAACGTGATGCTCGCGCAGCGCATCGTCCTCAAGACGGCCGAGGAGCCCGCGCGCCGACGCGCGCTCGAGCTCTTGAAGAACGTGGGGCTTCTCGAGAAGGCCGACGCCTACCCGGCCTCCCTCTCGGGCGGTCAGCAGCAGCGCGTCGCGATCGCCCGCGCCCTTGCGATGGAGCCCAAGGTGATGCTCTTCGACGAGCCCACCTCGGCCCTCGACCCCGAGCTCGTGGGCGAAGTGCTCTCCGTGATGAAGCGCCTCGCCGAATCGGGCATGACGATGATCGTGGTCACCCATGAGATCGGCTTCGCGCGCGAAGTCGCCGACCGCGTGATCTTCATGGACGGCGGCCACATCATCGAGGAAGGCGCCCCCGAGGAGATCCTCGTCGCTCCGAAGGAGGAGCGCACGAAGTCCTTCCTCGCCCGCGTGCTCTGACCCTGAGGGACCTTTCCGGCTCTCCCAGAGAAGCCGCAGCCGCCTCCCAAAGGCGCTGCGGCTTTTCTTTTTTCGTTGGAGGGCGGCGGCTCCGGCACGACTCCCGATGCCGCCCCGCCTCCTCCGAAACCCGACCGGAGGCTCTGCGCTATCGCGCTGATGCCTTCAATTTATTTGTCCCCGGGGTCGCTCCTCCACCGGGCATCCCCGCCGGCGGCGGCCTTCCCGGCTCGAGAGCCCCTGAGCGCCGCGCTCTCCGAGCACGTACGGGCGTTTTCAGTTTGGCACCGTTTTCTAGATTTCCCTTAAGGGGTATCCATGGAAATGGGCGTATCCTCCAAACGACTGATGTCCCCGTGAGAAACACTGGGATAGAGTGAAACCCATAGGCGTTTTCCCGAAGTATCTCTGTGGGAGATTCGGGGGCGCTAAGCATCCCGCCCGACCCATCTCCCGACGACCACGAGCCCCGCATGACCACCGGCCGCATCCACTCCTTCGAAACCTTCGGTTCCGTCGACGGACCCGGCGTGAGGTTCATCGTCTTCATGCAGGGTTGCCGCATGCGGTGCGCCTACTGCCACAATCCCGACACGTGGCGCATCGAAGCCGGGGAGTTCTGGACGCCCGAGGCGGTTCTCGAGAAGGCGCTGCGCTTCCGGCCCTACTGGGGCTCGAAGGGCGGCATCACGGTGAGCGGCGGCGAGCCGCTCCTGCAGATGGACTTCGTCACGGAGCTCTTCGAGCTTGCGAAGAAGGCGGGCGTCTCGACGACGCTCGACACGAGCGCGGCCGTCTTTTCGCGCGACCCGGAGTGGCTCGCGCGCTTCGAGCGGCTGCTCGCCGCGACGGACCTCATCCTGCTCGACCTCAAGCACTTCGACCGCGCCGCCCACAAGCACCTCACGGGCTTCGTGAACGACCAGATCCTCGACTGCGCGCGCTACTTGTCCGACAAGGGTGTGCCCGTCTGGATCCGCCACGTGCTCGTGCCCGAGTGGACGGACGACGACGAAGCGCTCAAGGCGCTCTCTGCCTTCATCCGCACGCTCAAGAACGTCGAGCGCGTCGAAGTGCTCCCCTTCCACGGCTTCGCCGAGCCGAAGTGGGAGGCCCTCGGAATCCGCAACCGCACCAAGGGACTGCCCCCACCCACGCCCGAGCGCGTGCGCAACGCCGAAGAGATCCTCGGCGCACGGTCCCCGCAAGGCTAGGGAAGCACCCACACATCAAACAGTCTTTCTTCACACAGGAGCTCATCATGACCGATGCATGGCGCAATTTCGCCGGTTCGCACTGGCGCAGCGACGTCAACGTCCGCGACTTCATCCAGACGAACTACACGCCCTACGACGGCGGCAGCGACTTCCTCGCCGGCCCGACCGAAGCGACGCAGAAGCTCTGGGCGCGTCTCTCCGAGCTCCAGAAGGAGGAGCGCGCCAAGGGCGGCGTCCTCGACATGGAGACCGAGGTCGTCAGCTCGATCACGGCCTACCCCGCCGCCTACATAGACCCGGCCCTGGAGGACCTCGAGCGCGTCGTGGGCCTGCAGACCGACAAGCCCCTGAAGCGCGCCTTCATGCCCTACGGCGGCATCCGCATGGCGCAGGAGGCCTGCCGCACCTACGGGTACGAACCGAACCCGAAGTACGAGCAGATCTTCAACGAATACCGCAAGACGCACAACCAGGGCGTCTACGACGCCTACACGCCTGAAATGCGTGCGGCGCGCAAGAACAAGATCATCACGGGCCTGCCCGACACCTACGGCCGCGGCCGCATCGTGGGCGACTACCGCCGCGTCGCGCTCTACGGCATCGACCGACTCGTCGCCGAAAAGAAGAAGGATCTCAAGAACTGCGGCTGCGGCATGATGAGCGACGAGGTGATCCGTCAGCGTGAGGAGATCTCCGAGCAGATCCGCTCGCTCCTCGCGATGAAGAAGCTCGCCGAGTCCTACGGCTTCGACATCTCCGCGCCCGCGAAGAACGCCCGCGAGGCCGTGCAGTGGCTCTACTTCGGCTACCTCGCCGCCATTCGCACGCAGAACGGCGCGGCGATGTCGGTGGGCCGCATCTCGACCTTCCTCGACATCTACATCTCGCGCGACCTCGCCGAAGGCACCCTCACGGAATCGGAGGCGCAGGAGCTCATCGACCACCTCGTGATGAAGTTCCGCATGGTGAAGTTCGCCCGCATCCCCGAATACAACCAGCTCTTCTCGGGCGACCCGGTTTGGGCGACCCTGGAGATGGCCGGCATCGGCATGGACGGCCGCTCGATGGTGACGAAGACGGACTTCCGGTTCCTGCACACGCTCGAAAACATGGATCCGGCGCCCGAACCCAACCTCACGGTGCTCTACACGAAGGCGCTTCCCGAGGCCTTCCGCCGCTACGCCGCGAAGGTCTCCGTGCTCACCTCGTCCGTGCAGTACGAGAACGACGACGTGATGCGTCCGATCTGGGGCGACGACTACTCGATCTGCTGCTGCGTTTCGGCGACCGAAACCGGCAAGGAGATGCAGTTCTTCGGCGCCCGTGCGAACCTCGCCAAGTGCATGCTCTACGCCATCAACGGCGGCGTGGACGAGAAGACGGGCGCCCAGGTGGGCCCGGCCTACCGTCCGATCACGAGCGAGTACCTCGACTACGACGAGGTGTTGCAGCGCTTCGACCCGATGATGGAGTGGCTCGCCGGCATCTACGTCAACACGCTCAACCTCATCCACTACATGCACGACAAGTACTTCTATGAGGCCGCCGAGCTCGCCCTCATCGACACGGACGTGCGCCGCACGTTCGCGACCGGCATCGCCGGCTTCTCGCACGTGGTGGACTCGCTCTGCGCGATCAAGTACGCCCGCGTGAAGACGATCCGCAACGAGGCGGGCGTGGCGACGGACTTCGAGACCGAAGGCGACTTCCCGCGCTACGGCAACGACGACGAGCGTGCCGACTCGATCGCCGTGTGGCTCCTGAAGACCTTCCTCGACAAGATCCGCCACTACAAGACCTACCGCGACTCCGAACCCACAACCTCGATCCTCACGATCACCTCGAACGTGGTGTACGGCAAGGCGACGGGGTCGCTTCCCGACGGCCGCAAGGCGGGCGAACCGCTCTCGCCGGGCGCGAACCCGAGCTACGGCGCGGAGAAGAACGGCCTGCTCGCCTCGCTCAACTCCGTCGCGAAGCTCCCCTACGAGTACGCACTCGACGGCATCTCCAACACCCAGACGATCAGCCCGGACGCGCTCGGCCACTGCGTCGACGAACGCGCCGAGAACCTCGTCTCCGTGATGGACGGCTACTTCGCCCAGGGCGCGCACCATCTCAACGTGAACGTCTTCGGCACCGAGAAGCTCATCGACTGCATGGAGCATCCCGAGAAGCCCGAATACGCGAACTTCACGATCCGCGTCTCGGGCTATGCGGTGAAGTTCATCGACCTCACGCGCGAGCAGCAGCTCGACGTCATCGCCCGCACCTGCCACAAGCGGATGTAAGCCGCATGTAGGCTGGCGTCCTTTGGGAGCCACGGCCCGCCCGCAGGATCCTTTGAGAGAAACGGGCAGGTTCTTGATTCCTCCAGAGCGGGCCGGAGCGATCCGGCCCGCTATTCTTTTCCCTGTCGGAAAACCACTTCCTCCCGCTCGTCCGCCATGCCGCCCCTGCGCATTACGCGCCGCCGGTTCCTCACCGGCGCGCTCATCACCTCAGCCGTCCTCGGAGGGGGGCTTGCCGCCTGCGCCGTCTCCCGCCCGCAGGATGCTCCCCCTGCAGTGCAGCCTCTCGGGCAGGCAACCTTTGCGGACTACGCCCGCGACACCCGCCGTTGGGTCGAATCGCGCCGGCGCTTCGCCACGGCCGACCACGCGGCGGAGGCCGCCTGGAATTCGCCCTCGGAGCTTCTCCCCGCGGACGGACTGCCGCCGCGAAGGGGCATCCTCCTCGTTCACGGGTTGGGCGACTCGCCCTGGAGCTTCGTGGATCAGGGGGCGGCCTTCGCGCGCGCCGGATGGCTCGTGCGCACGGTGCTGCTGCCCGGGTGCGGCACGCGGCCCGAGGACATGATTCCCGCCTCAGCGGACGACTGGCGCCGCGTCGTCGGCGAGCAGGCCGAAATACTGCGGCGCGACCTCGCGGCCGCCTCCCCCGGCGCGGTCCCGGAAGTGTGGCTGGGGGGCTTCTCCACGGGCTGCAACCTCTCGATCGAATTCGCCTCCGAACACGACTGGATTGCCGGACTCGTGCTCTTTTCGCCCGCCGTCGCCGTACGCAGTCGCCTCGCCTTCCTCGCCCCCATCGCCGCGCCCTTCACAAACTGGCTGCGCGAGCCCGAGGACTCCCGCATGGGCGGCGTCGCCCCCGTGCGCTACACCGTGGTGCCCGTGCCGGCGCTCGCCGCCTTCGTGGACACGATGCGCGGCGCCGAGCGCGCGCTGGAGCGCCGGCCCTTCACGCGGCCCGCGGTGATCATGATGAGCGAGCACGACCGGGTGGTGGACACGCAGACGCTGCTGCCCTTCTTCACCAAGCGCTTCACTTCGCCGCGGACGCGCTTTCTTTGGTACGGCACCTCGCCCGTCCCCGTGACGGACGACCCGAGGATCATCGCACGCACGGATGCCCTCCCGCAGGAGGGCGTCGCGAGCCTCTCGCACCGCGGGCTCATCTTTGCTCCCGGGAATCCTCAGTTCGGACGCGCGGGGTCCTCCCGGCGCGCCTTCAATCCGTGGTTCGAAGCGCAGGAGCGCGACATTCTCGCCGTGATGGCCGGACCGAACGCTTGACCCCGCGGGCGGCTACAGCCTTGACGCACTCCCCGCCCTGAAGGACGGGGATTCTCCACTTGACCAACGCTC
>CAJKCQ010000036.1 GCA_905198475.1 uncultured Sutterella sp.
GAGCGCAACCTTGCCAAGGTTGAGGTCGCGAGTTCGAGACTCGTCTCCCGCTCCAAACATCCTTCGGGATGTTCTTCCCAGTTCGCCGCGATGCGGGAGTAGCTCAGTTGGTAGAGCGCAACCTTGCCAAGGTTGAGGTCGCGAGTTCGAGACTCGTCTCCCGCTCCAAACATCCTTCGGGATGTTCTTCCCAGTTCGCCGCGATGCGGGAGTAGCTCAGTTGGTAGAGCGCAACCTTGCCAAGGTTGAGGTCGCGAGTTCGAGACTCGTCTCCCGCTCCAGAATTCCAGAAAAGGGGAGGCCGAAGGGCTTCCCCTTTTCGTCATGCCGGACAGCCCGGCCGGATGCAAAAACTTCCGCTTCCGGACCGCAGCACGTCCCGAAGATTTGGTAAAATCCGCCGCTTGCTGCATGTCCCTCTGAGGGAGATGCGGTGCAATCATGGAATTCCGTGTTCTGGAACGAGTGCCTGGTCACGGAAGAATTTTTTTCGACACTCGCTTATACCTACGTGGGGTTTGCCATGGCTGTTCAGCAGAATAAGAAATCGGTCGCCCGTCGCGGCAATCGCCGTGCTCATGACTTCTTGAAGAATCCTCCGACGGCTGTCGAAGCGACGACCGGCGAAGTGCATCGCCGTCATCACATCAGCCCGTCCGGCTTCTATCGCGGCAAGAAGGTCATCGCGACGAAGCAGGACGAATAAGTCCGGCTTGTTGACGCCGCCGAAGCACCGCACCGCTCACCTGAGTCACCTCGCGCGAAGATGCCGCGCACCCCACGGTGATTGAGCTCGACGCACAGGATCAGAAGAGCGTTCCGGCGGAAGACTCGAAGGCCAAGAGTCGAAGAACGACGGCGTACGGCGCGAACGAAGGAAGGGAGTCTCTCAGAGGGGCTCCCTTTTTTCATGCCCGCAGACATGCGCAAAGGCTACGCCGTTGGGGCTACCATGCGGCCGCTCTAGAGCCCGGAGGCGCCGTGTAATATCCTCTGCTTGAAGAAAAACACCAGGGAAAGGACCACACATGAGCATGTACTCGCGCATTGCGGCGACGGGCTCCGCGCTTCCGAAGACACGCGTCACGAACGAGGATCTCGCGCGGCGCCTCGCCGCCATGGGCGTCGAGACGACGGACGAATGGATCCGCACGCGCACCGGCATCGAGGCGCGGCGCTTCGCCGACCCCGCTGCGGGTGAAACGACGACGAGCCTTGCGGCCGCCGCCGCCCGCGAGGCGATGGAGCGCGCCGGGTTTGAGCCCGACACGGTGGACCTCATCATCGTCGCCACCACCACGCCCGACATGGTCTTTCCCTCGACCGCCGCCCGCGTGCAGTCGATCCTCGGCTGCGCCGGATGCGCGGCCTTCGACGTGCAGGCGGTCTGCGCGGGCTTCATCTACGCCCTGAACGCCGCCGACGCGATGCTGCGGGCCGGCCCCTACAAGCGCGCGATCGTCGTGGGCGCCGAGACGATGTCGCGGGTGATCGACCTCCGGGACCGCTCGACCTGCGTCCTCTTCGGCGACGGCGCGGGCGCCGCGGCCCTCGAGGCGAGCGACGCCCCCGGGATCCTCGCCGCGCGCATGTACGCCGACGGCCGCCACGACGAAAAGGTCCTCGGCCTCACCGCCCGCATCTCGGGTGGGACGCTCGAAGGCTCCCCCTACATCAACATGGACGGCCGTCAGGTCTTCAAGCTCGCCGTGGACGGCCTCACGGGGTCTGCGGAGGAAGTTGCGAAGCTCGCGGGCGTTTCGCCCTCGGAAGTGAAGCTCTTCGTGCCGCACCAGGCGAACCTGCGCATCATGTCGATGGTCGCGAAGAAGCTCGGCATCGCCGACGAGGCGATGGTGAAGACCGTCAGCGAACACGGCAACACCTCAGCCGCCTCGGTGCCCCTCGCGCTCGACGCGGCCGTGAAGGCCGGGCGCGTCAAGACGGGCGACCTCGTGCTGCTGCAGGCGGTCGGCGCCGGCATGGCCTGGGGGTCGGCGATCCTCCAGTGGCGCGCCGACCGCTGAGGTCCCGCAGAACCTCCGTCAAGAATCATTCAGTACCAAAGGAACCACTCATGCGCCTCGCATTCGTTTTCCCCGGCCAGGGGAGCCAGACCGTCGGGATGCTTTCGGGCTTCGCCGGCAACGCCGTCGTCGAGGACCATGTCCGTCGCGCCGATGAGGCGCTCGGATTTCCGCTCTCGAAGCTCATCGCCGAAGGGCCCGCGGAAACGCTCGGCCTCACGGTGAACACGCAGCCCGCGCTTTTGACGACCTCGGTCGCCTTCTACGACGCCTGGCGCGCCGCGGGCGGTCCGGAGCCGGAAGTGATGGCCGGCCACTCGCTCGGCGAATATTCGGCGCTCACTGCCGCGGGCGCCTTCGACTTCGAGGAGGCCGTGCGGCTCGTGCGCTTCCGCGCCGAGGCGATGCAGTCCGCCGTCCCCGTGGGCGTGGGCGGCATGTGCGCCGTGATCGGGCTCTCCGACGAAGACGTCGAGGCGTGCTGCTGCGAAGCGTCCGCGGTCGGTCCCGTCGAGGCGGTGAACTTCAATTCGCCCGGTCAGGTCGTGATCGCGGGCGAGAAGGCCGCGCTCGCCAAGGCCATTGAACTCGTGAAGGCGAAGGGCTGCCGGCGCGCGATCGAGCTCGCCGTCTCCGGCCCCTTCCATTCGAGCATGCTCAAGCCCGCCGCCGAGAAGCTCGCGGCGCGCCTCGCCGAAGTGGTAGTCCGCGCGCCCCGGATTCCCGTGATCGCGAACGTCGATGCGGCGCCCCACGGCGACCCCGAAGCGATCCGCCGCGCCCTCGCGCTCCAGGTCGCCTCGCCCGTGCAGTGGGTGAAGACCATCCGCGCGATGGCCGATCAGGGCGTCACCGACGTCGTCGAATGCGGTCCGGGGAAGGTCCTGCAGGGCCTCATCCGCCGCATCGCGCCCGAAATCCGCTGCACGGGGTTCTCCGACGAGGCGACGCTCGCCGCCGCCCTCGAGAAGATCCGTGCGGCCGAATGAGTGAACACGATTGAACGCCCTTCCAAACAGCAAGACAGCAACAGGTGAAGAGATGGAGAAGATGATTTTTGCGGCCGACGCCCTCGCCGGTCAGGTGTGCCTCGTCACGGGCGCTTCGCGCGGCATCGGCGCGGCGGTGATGGAGGCCTTCATGAAGGCGGGCGCCTACGTGGTCGGCACCGCCACCTCGGAGGCGGGCGCCGCGGCGATTTCCGAGCGCGCGGCCGCCCTCGGCGGCGCCGGGCGCGGCGTCGTCCTCAACGTCTGCGACGCGGCCGCCTCGCAGAAGCTCGTGGACGACGTCGTGGCGGAAAAGGGCCGCATCGACGTGCTCGTCAACAACGCGGGCATCACCAAGGACACGCTCGTGATGCGCATGAAGGACGAGGCCTGGGCCGACGTCATTGAAACCGACCTCACCGCCGCCTTCCGGCTCGCGCGCGCCTGCGTGCGTCCGATGATGCGCCAGCGCTCGGGCCGCATCATCTCGATGGGTTCGGTTGTGGGCGCCATGGGCAACGCCGGGCAGGTGAACTACGCCGCCGCCAAGGCGGGCCTGATGGGCATGACCAAGGCGCTCGCGCGCGAAATCGGCTCGCGCGGCATCACGGTCAACTGCGTCGCCCCGGGCTTCATCGACACGGACATGACGAAGGACCTGCCCGAAGCCCACCGCGAGGCGCTCGTGAAGCAGATCGCGCTCGGCCGCCTAGGCTGTACGGATGACGTCGCCAACGCCTGCCTCTACCTCGCCTCCCCCGCGGGCGCCTACGTTACGGGCGTCACGCTTCATGTGAACGGCGGAATGTTTATGGGTTAGTGATTGGCGCATGACGGCCGCCGGCCTCTGCTAAAATCAACCGCTAATCCTTTTTTCAACCCTGCATGCTCCTGAGCACGGGGTACCCTTTACGAGAGATCAACCCCCTTACGGAGTGAAGAACAAAATGGACGAAATCGAACAGAAGGTCAAGAAGATCATCGCTGAACAGCTCGGCATCAAGGAAGAGGACATCAAGAACGAGTCCTCCTTCATTGAAGACCTCGGCGCCGACAGCCTGACCACCGTTGAAATGTCGCTCGCCCTCGAGGACGCCTTCGGCATCGAAATCCCCGACACCGAGCAGGAGAACCTCCGCACGGTTCAGCAGGCCATCGACTTCGTGAAGGCCGCCGTCAACAAGTAATTCATGACGGCAGGGCCGGGGCGCCTCCGCAGAGGAGCGCCGGACCCGTGAGCGAAACAAAAGGGCGGGACTCGGAGACGAGTCCCGCTTTGCATGCGGAGGCCGCGGTCTCGCGGCTTTGCGCTAATCCAGAATTCCGAGGCCTTGCAAAGGGAAGCGCGCCTCGGTCGATGAACGGAGTGATTTTGAGATGATGAACCGCCGTGTTGTTGTGACCGGTCTCGGCATGATTTCCCCGCTCGGGGCCGACCTGAAGACGAGCTGGGCGAACGCCCTTGCGGGAAAGAGCGGCATCGGCCGCATCACCTCCTTTGACGCCTCGGAGTTCGGCTGCCAGATCGCCGGCGAGGTGAAGGACTTCGACGCGTCGAAGTACCTCGGCGTGAAGGAGATGCGGCGCTTCGACCGCTTCGTGCACTTCGGCGTCGCCGCCGGCCTGATGGCGCTCGAGGATTCGGGCCTTGAGGTCACGGAGGAGGAGGCGCCGATGGTGGGCGTCGCGATCGGCGCGGGCATCGGCGGCCTCGAGATGATCTGCGCGAACAACAACGCGATGGTCGAGCGCGGTCCGCGCCGCATCTCCCCCTTCATGATCCCCGGCTGCATCATCAACATGATCTCGGGCCAGCTCGCCATCATGAAGGGCCTCAAGGGCCCGAACATCGCCCACGTCACGGCCTGCTCGACGGGTCTGCATGCGATCGGCGAAGCGTCCTACATCGTCGCCCGCGGCGACGCGGACGTGATGATCGCGGGCGGTGCGGAATCCACCGTCTGCAAGCTCGGCATCGGCGCCTTCGACGCGATGCACGCGCTCTCGCGCCGCAACGACGCGCCCGAGAAGGCCTCGCGCCCCTTCGACCGCGACCGCGACGGCTTCGTGATGGGCGAGGGCGCCGGCGTCCTCGTCCTTGAGGAGCTCGAGCATGCGCGCGCCCGCGGCGCGAAGATCTACGCCGAGGTCGTGGGCTACGGCCTCTCGGGCGACGCGCACCACATCACGACGCCCGCGACCGACGGCCCCGTGCGCTGCATGCGCATGGCGCTCCGTCACGCCGGCATGAAGCCCGAGGACATCGACTACCTCAACGCCCACGGCACCTCCACGGCGGTGGGCGACGCCAACGAAGTGAAGGCGATCCGCGAAGTCTTCGGCGACCACGCCTCGAAGCTCGTCGTCAACTCCACGAAGTCGATGACGGGTCATCTGCTCGGCGGCGCTGGCGGCGTCGAGTCCGTCTTCTCGATCATGGCGGTCGCCGAACAGGTCTCGCCCCCGACCATCAACCTCGAAAACGTGGACGAAGCCTGCGCCGGGCTCGACTTCTGCTCCGAAGGCGCGCGCAGGATGGAAATCCGCGCCGCGATGAAGAACTCCTTCGGCTTCGGCGGCACGAATTCGACGGTGATCTACAAGCGCTGGACGGAATGACGCCTCTCCCGTGAGCTCCTCCGCGGAGGGGAGCTCACGCGGCGCAACGGATCGGGCGCGGCTCCCTCACGAGGTGGACCGCGCCCGAAATGTTTTGAAGGAGATCCACGCCGCGCGCGTGCGCCCGAGGGCAAATGCCCGCGCCCGCTCTCGGCTAAAATCATCGATTCCGGGGAAAATTCCGCTCATCCGCCCGGAAGGCCGCAGGACCTCCTTGAAAGCCGGTCCGGCCGTCTCCGCGCCCACCTCCATCCGCGCCGCGCACCGAATCTCCGCGCGGCGCTCCGACACTGCGGACGCCCCGCCGAACACTTACATCGACGATGCAGAACATCCGTAATTTTTCGATCATCGCCCACATTGACCACGGCAAGTCCACGCTTGCCGACCGACTGATCCAGCGCTGCGGAGGCCTCTCCGAGCGCGAAATGAGCGAGCAGGTGCTCGACAGCATGGACCTCGAGCGCGAACGCGGCATCACCATCAAGGCGCAGACCGCGGCGCTGCGCTACAAGGCGAAGGACGGCGAGGTCTATGAACTCAACCTCATCGACACCCCGGGGCACGTGGACTTCTCCTATGAGGTGAGCCGCTCGCTTTCGGCCTGCGAAGGCGCGCTTCTCGTCGTGGACGCGACGCAGGGCGTCGAGGCGCAGACGGTGGCGAACTGCTACACCGCGATCGACCTCGGCGTGACGGTGATCCCCGTCCTCAACAAGATGGACCTCGCGAGCGCCGATCCGACGGCCGCCGCTGAGGAAATCGAGGACGTGATCGGCATCGACGCGACGGACGCCATTCCCTGCTCGGCGAAGACCGGCATGGGCGTGGACGAGATCCTCGAGCGCGTCGTGCGCGACGTGCCGCCCCCGAAGGGCGACCCCGAGGCGCCCCTCCAGGCGCTCATCATCGACTCGTGGTTCGACAACTACGTGGGCGTCGTGATGCTCGTGCGCGTCGTGAACGGCGCGATCCGACCCAAGGACAAGATCCAACTGATGGCGACGGGCGCGACGCACCTCGTCGAGCAGGTCGGCGTCTTCACGCCGAAGAGCAAGACCCGCGAGTCGCTCTCCGCGGGCGAGGTGGGCTTCGTGATCGCCGGCATCAAGGAGCTCAAGCACGCCCGCGTGGGCGACACGGTGACGCTCGCCCAGCGCCCAGCCGAGGAGCCGCTCCCCGGCTTCAAAGCCGTGAAGCCCCAGGTGTTCGCGGGCCTCTTCCCCGTGGAGTCGAACCAGTACGACGCGCTGCGTGATGCTTTGACGAAGCTCCAGCTCAACGACGCGGCGCTGCGCTTCGAGCCCGAGAGCTCCCAGGCGCTCGGCTTCGGCTTCCGCGCGGGCTTCCTCGGGCTCCTCCACATGGACATCGTCCAGGAGCGCCTCGAGCGCGAATACAACATGGACCTCATCACGACCGCCCCGTCGGTGGTCTACGAGGTCCTGATGACCGACGGCGAAGTGATCCACGTCGAGAACCCCTCGAAGCTCCCGCCCGTGGACAAGATCGAGGAGATCCGCGAGCCCGTGGACACCGTGACGATCTTCGTGCCGAACGAATTCGTGGGCGCCGTGATGAAGCTCTGCCAGGAGAAGCGCGGCGTGCAGACGAACCTCGCCTACCACGGGCGCCAGGTGCACCTGACGTACGACCTGCCGCTCGCCGAGATCGTCCTCGACTTCTTCGACCGCATGAAGTCCCTCACCCGCGGCTACGCCTCGATGGACTATGAGTTCAAGGAGTACCGCGCGGCCGACGTCGTGCGCGTGGACGTGCTCATCAACGGCGACAAGGTCGATCCCCTCTCGGCGATCATGCACCGCTCGAACGCCGTCCCGCGCGGGCGCGAGCTCGTGCAACGCCTACGGAGCCTCATTCCGCGCCAGATGTACGAGGTCTCGATCCAGGCGGCGATCGGCGCGAACATCATCGCCCGCGAGAACGTCAAGGCGCTGCGCAAGAACGTGCTCGCGAAGTGCTACGGCGGCGACATCACCCGCAAACGCAAGCTCCTCGAGAAGCAGAAGGCCGGCAAGAAGCGCATGAAGCAGGTCGGCAGCGTCGAGATCCCGCAGGAGGCGTTCCTCGCCATCCTGCAGACGGAAGACAAGTAATCCCCGACCGCGGGACCGGACGACCTCCGGACCCGCGGACACCCACTCCGCAGAGAAGAACGACATGAACTTCGCTCTGATTCTTTTCCTCCTCACCGTCGTCACGGGCGTCTTCTGGGTGCTCGAGCGCGTGACGTTCCTCCCGGCCCGCAAGAAGAAGGCCGAGGCGGCCGCCTCGGCCTTCGAAGCCGCGAACCGCGAGGCCCTCGGGCGCGGCGAAGCGTCCGTCACGGACGAGTATCGGGCGCTGCGCGCGAAGATCCTCCGCCAGCCTTGGTGGCTCGAATACACCGCGGGGCTCTTTCCCGTGATCCTCGTGGTCTTCCTGCTGAGGAGCTTCCTCTTCGAGCCCTTCCGCATCCCGTCGGGCTCGATGCTCCCGACGCTGCACGTGGGCGACTTCATCCTCGTCAACAAGTACGACTACGGCGTGCGCCTTCCGGTGCTCAACACCAAGGTGATCGAGGTCGGGAGCCCGCAGCGCGGCGACGTCGTGGTCTTCCGCTACCCGATGGACGAGAACGTGGACTTCATCAAGCGCATCGTTGGCGTCCCGGGCGACCGCGTGGAGTATCGCGACAAGGTCCTCTACATCAACGGCGTCGAGCAGAAGCAGTCGCAGCCGCGCGACTTCATCGACGAGACCTCGATGGTGACGCTCGACGAGCGCGACGAGGACCTCTCGGGCGTCACGCACCTGATGGCGCTCGACCACCGGCGTCCGGGTTGGGTGCCGCTACAGGCCGTGATGAAGAAGGAGGAGGGCTGCAGCTACAACAACCGCGGCTTCGTCTGCACCGTCCCCGCGGGCAAGTACTTCGCCATGGGCGACAACCGCGACAACAGCGAGGACAGCCGCTACTGGGGGTTCGTGCCCGATGAGAACCTCGTGGGGCGCGCCGTCTTCATCTGGGCGAACTTCGGCGACATGAGCCGCATCGGCTCCTTCCGCTGACTCCGGAACGACGGAAGTTCATTCAGGACCCGAAACCATAAAAGCAGAAAACCAAAGAAAGAAAATGCTGCCCTTGTCTCAACTTGAGGAACGGATCGGCTACGAATTCACCGACAAGAAGCTGCTGCGGCGTGCCGTTACGCACCGTAGCTTCGCCGCGGAGCACAACGAGCGCCTGGAGTTTCTCGGCGACTCGGTCTTGAACTGCGTCATCGGCTATGCGCTCTTCCTGCGCGACAAACACTTCAACGAAGGCGAGCTTTCGCGCGTGCGCGCGAACCTCGTCTGCGAAGGGACGCTGCACGAGATCGCGCAGCGCATCTCCGTTTCGGACTTCCTCTACCTCGGCGAAGGCGAGATCAAGACGGGCGGCACGCACCGCCCCTCGATCCTCGCCGACGCGATGGAGGCGATCTTCGGCGCGGTCTTCAGAGAGGCGGGGTTCGAGACCGCGCAGGGCGTGATCCTGCGCCTCTACGAGCCCATCCTCACGGGGCTCACCCCCGAGAAGATGAGCAAGGATCCGAAGACGCGGCTCCAGGAGCTGCTCCAGGGCGAGCACCTTCCGCGCCCCGAATACAACATCCTCCACACGATGGGGGCGGCCCACGAGCGCTCGTTTGAGTGCGAGTGCCGCATCGACGCCCTGAAGATCGTGACGACCGGGAAGGCGACGAGCCGCCGCTCGGCCGAACAGACCGCGGCCGAGGCCGCCTTCGAAGCCGTCAAGGAGCGCCTTCAGAAATGACCAACACTGAAATGAAGCACGAGGCGGCCGCCGCCGAAGCCGAAGACCAGGCTGAACTCGAGTCCGCCGCGCAAGCCGCGGCCCTCGAGGAGGACCTCGCCGAAGATGCCGACCACGAAGAACCGGGTGAAGCCCCGCAGGACTTCGAGCGCATGCTCGCCGCGGCGGGCGCCGCCACGGCCTTCAAGGTCCCCGAAGGCTTCCGCTGCGGCTACGTCGCCGTGGTGGGGCGCCCGAACGTCGGGAAGTCCACGCTGATCAACGCGCTCGTGGGCGAAAAGGTCTCGATCACCTCGAAGAAGCCCCAGACCACGCGCAACCGCGTCCTCGGCGTCCTCACCGAAGAGGACGCCCAGTATGTGTTCGTGGACACCCCGGGCTTCCAGACCAAGGTGAAGTCGCAGCTCACGCGCCGC
The DNA here is from genome assembly GCA_905198475.1 of uncultured Sutterella sp. Classification (GTDB taxonomy): domain Bacteria; phylum Pseudomonadota; class Gammaproteobacteria; order Burkholderiales; family Burkholderiaceae_F; genus Sutterella. Next base: position 9,872 of record CAJKCQ010000036.1, read on the forward strand.
ATGAACCGCTCGGTGCGCTCGACTCTGGGCGAGGTGGACGCGATCGTCCTCATGATCGAGTCGGGCGGCTGGCGCCCGGCGGACCTCGAGGTCCTCAACCTCATTCCGAAGGACGCGTCGAACGTGATCCTCGTCCTCTCGAAGACCGACCTCGAGAAGGACCGCAACGCGCTTCTGCCGCTGATGGCCGACTCGATGCGGCGCTTCCCCTTCGCCGCGATCGTGCCGGTTTCGGCTGAAAAGCACCGTCAGTTGAGCGACCTTCTGAACGAGATTAAGAAGCTCCTCCCGGAGAGCATTCCCTACTTCGATCCGGAGCTCTACACCGACCGTTCGCCGCGCTTCCTCGCCGCGGAGACGATCCGCGAGAAGGCCTTCCGGCTCCTCGGCGACGAACTTCCCTACGGCACGGCCGTGACGATCGACAAGTGGGTCGAGACCGAAGAAAACGGGAAGCGCTCGGCCGACATCATCGCCACCCTGATCGTGGACCGCGAGAGCCACAAGCCGATCGTGATCGGCGAAAAGGGCGCGAAGCTCCGTGAGATCTCGCGCTTGGCGCGCGCCGACATCGCCGAGCAGCTCGGTTGCCCCGTGCACCTCGAAGTCTGGGTGCGCGTGCGCCGCGGTTGGTCCGACGACGTGAAGGCGCTCAAGACTCTGGGCTACGACTGATCCGCCGGCAGGTCCGATGACCGAGGACGAGGCCTTTCGCCCCGCGGGCGGACGGGCGTTTCCCAAAGCCGCCGCCCGCAAGTCCGAACCCGCGGCGCTGCGGCCCGGCCGCTCCGTCGCGGGGGAGCTCCGCGCGGAGCGCGCGGCGCTCGCCATTCTCGATGAGATCGCGCGCGAGGCGGCCGATCCCGCGGCCGACCGCCCCCGGCGGCCGGCGGCCGAACCCGCCTTCATCCTCCATGCGCGTCCCTGGAGCGAAAGTTCGCTCGTCGCCGACGCGCTTACGCTTAGCCACGGGCGCGTCTTTCTGGTCGCCAAGGGCGCGAAGCGCCCGGGCTCGAACCTCCGGGGGCTCCTCACCCCCTTCAGTCCCCTGAAGCTCACCTGGACGGGCAGGAAGGAGGCGAAGATCCTCACTCGGGCCGAATGGATGGGGGTGCTGCCGCCCCTCTCGGGCGAGGCGCTGCTCTCGGGCTTCTACGTCAACGAACTCGTGCTGCGGCTCACCCGACGCGAGGACCCGCACCCCGGGCTCTTTGCGCTCTACGTGCGGGCGCTCGAAGAGCTTGCCGGCGCGCAGGCGATCGAGCGGCAGCGGGCGCTGAGGCGCTTCGAAGCGGGGCTTCTCCGGCTCTGCGGCTGGGAGGTGCGGGTGAGCGAGGGCGCAGGGGCGCCGCGCTACATGCTCCGCACTACCGGCGACCTCGCGGGCGTCGCGGAGGGGACGGCGACGCCCCCCGGCGTCAAGACCTGGCCGCGCGAAGAGGTCGAGGACGTGTTGGCCGGGCGCCTTGAGGGCCCGCAGGCCCTGCGCGCGGCGCGCGAAATCTACCGCGAGGCGATTGAACTGCGGCTCGAGCGGCCGCTCTCCACGCGGCGCGTGCTCGCCGACCTCAAACACCTCTAGATCGCGCGGACGTTTGCTTACAAAGCGTGCGGCGGGGCCGCAAAGGCTGCGTGCTATTCTCGGGCGGTTCCGCCGCCGCCCTGGAAGCTTCGGGCGCCGCGGCGCGTTTCCTTTTGAAGAGGTCCCGCTCAGAATGGTCCGCACTCAGCTTTCGGTCAATTTGAACAAGGTCGCGCTCGTGCGCAACGCGCGCGAAGGCAACGCTCCCGATCCGGTCCGGTTCGGTCGCATCGCGCTCGAAGCGGGCGCCCACGGGCTCACCGTGCACCCGCGCCCCGACGAGCGCCACATCCGCGCTTCGGACCTGCGGCCCTTGAAGGACCTCGTGGACGCCTTTCCCGGGTGCGAGCTCAACATCGAAGGGAACCCCTTCGAAAATCTGATGCCGCTCCTGCGCGAGATCCGCCCGCACCAGGCGACCTTCGTGCCGGACGCCGTCGGACAGAAGACCTCCGACCACGGGTTCGACTTCGGCGACCCCGCGGTGCGTGAAGCGCTCGCTCCGGTCGTCTCCGAGGCGAAGTCCCTCGGCATCCGCGTGAGTCTCTTCATGGATCCCGAACCCGACTTCGTCGAATGGGCGAAGGCGGTGGGCGCGGACCGCATTGAGCTCTACACCGAGGCCTACGCCGCGGCCTGGAACACCCCGATCGCCGACGCCGTGACGACGCCCTATGCGGACTGCGCGAAGCTCGCCGCTCAGGCGGGCCTCGGCGTCAACGCGGGCCACGACCTGTCGCTTGAAAACCTCCGGACGCTCCTCGAAGCCTGCGGCAACATCCTCGAAGTTTCGATCGGCCACGCCTTCACGACCGAGGCGCTCGAATACGGGTTCGCCGAAACCGTGCGCCGCTACAACGCCATTCTCGACGCCGTCGCCGGGGAGCAGAAGTAATGCTCACCCGCACGAAGCTCGCCCGCGCCGCCGCGCTCGGCCCCGTCGTCGTGGACGTGGCCGGCACGACCCTCACCACCCGCGAGGTCGAGCGCATCCTTCATCCGATGACGGGGGCGGTGATCCTCTTCACGCGCAACTACGAGAACGCCGGCCAGCTCCTCGCCCTCACGGGCGCGATCCACGCGCTTCGTCCCGGGATCCTCGTCTGCGTGGACCACGAGGGCGGACGCGTGCAGCGCTTCCGCGAGGGGTTCACGGAAATCCCGGCGATGTCGGAGTTCCGCCGCTTCGGCGACGATGCGCCGGAGCTTCTCTTCGCCGCGGGGTTCGTGCTCGCTTCGGAACTGCGCGCCTGCGGCGTGGACATGAGCTTCACGCCGGTCCTCGACCTCGACTACGGGCGCTCCGGCGTGATCGGAAGCCGCTCGTTGGGCGCTACGCCCGCCGAGGTCGCGCGCAATGCCCGCGGGTTGATCGCCGGCCTCACGGCCGCTGGCATGGCGAACTGCGGCAAGCACTTCCCCGGTCACGGCTGGGCTCAGGCCGACAGCCACGTCGCGATGCCCGAAGACGACCGCGAACGCGAGGCCGTCCTCGAAGACCTTTCGCTCTACCGCGCGCTCTCGGGCGAGCTCACCTCCGTGATGACCGCCCACGTCGCCTACCGGGGGTTTGGCGGCGCGACCGCCACCTACGCGCCGGAGCTCCTCACGTCGGTGCTCCGCGGGTCGCTCGGCTTCACCGGCCTCGTCTTCTCCGACGACCTCTCGATGAAGGGCGCCGGAACGAACGACGCCCCCGTCGAGCGCGCCGAGCGGGCGCTCGTCTCGGGCTGCGACATGGTGCTCCACTGCAACCACCCCGAAGAAGCCGACGACATCCTCGCGCTCCTCGACTGGAAGCGGCCCGCCGCCTTCGCCGAGCGCCTCGCGCGCCTGATGCCCGACGGCGGCGACCCGCTCACATTGGACGAGCTGCGCCGCACCGCGCTCTGGCAGTCCGCCCACGAGAAGCTCTCCGCGGCAGGACTGCTCACGAAGTAGGTACCCACTCGCATCTCCGCCGACGCCGCCCTCCCTGAGGCCGTCCGCATGCACCTGCGGGCCGTCTCGAGGAGGGCGGCGGCGTTTGAGTGCTGCCCATAGAGATGGTCAACCAATCTCTTGCGCTCAATAGCGGCACGGGAAGACGCATTGGTGCTGCACACTGACGGCATGGCACTGGCGCCGCCCGCCGTCACCTTTCTGCAGGGGCGGGGCTGCCCCGCCAACAGACGCAGCAGGCGCCCGCAAAGGCGCAAAAGGAGGACTGAGATGCGGCTGCCGGTCTTCATCGTGGAGCCGAAGGACAAAGAGGTTTGGCGCGTGATGTGCGCCCAGGGCGTCGGGAGCGCGCCCGATCAGCAGACTATGGAGGGCACGGGCGCGACGCTCTTTGAGGCGCTGCAGGCCATGCTCGGGACGCTCGGCGCCGGAAATGCGTCGTGGGCGCCGGCGGCACCCGCCCTCGAGCAGGCGGCGACGCCCACGGACGCCGCGCGGTGCGTGCTGGCGACGATCGATCCGGGTGTCAAAGGCGGCGCCCCGGCCTTCGTCTATCCCTGCGACCGCGCGGTGCTCCGCCCGGGCCGCGGGGTGCTTCTTGCCTGCGGCTCGCCCGCGCTTTCGGTGATCGGGCGCGACGACCGGAAGGCGGCGGCGGGCATGCGCCGCGTGATGGCGGACTGGTTTGCCGAAAAAGGACTCAAGCTCCCCGAACCCACGGCCCTCGGGCTGGCGGGCCCCGACCGGCTTCTCGTCGAGGTGCCCGCGGCCCCCGCACTCATCCGCGCGTACCGCCGTCCGTGGGGAGCGTACGAGCGATGGTTCCGACCTCCTCGAGGCTCGTGACGACGGCGAAGGCGCCCGCCGCGCGGAGCGCTGCGGCGGCGGCCTCCCGGTCGTGTGCGTAGCGCACAAACCCAACCGCGCGGATGTCGGCCGCACGGGCGCCGCGGATGCCGCTCACGCTGTCGTCCACGACGAGGGCCTCCTCCGGCGCCACCCCCATGCGGCGGCAGGCGAGAAGGTGAAGGTCCGGCGCGGGCTTGCCGCGCGCGACGTCTTCGGCCGAGAAGACCTGCGCCTCGCCCGTGAGCTCGAGGACGCCGAGGCGCCCGAGGGTGAGCGAGAGCCGTCGGTGGAGGCTGTTCGACGTTACGCACCAGCGGATGCCGTCGCGCCGCAGACCCTCAAGAAAACCGATCAATTCCGGGTCGGGCGAGAACGCCGCGCCGATCCGCTTGTAGGTGAGGCGGTCCTTGTGGGCGAGTGCGGCCGCGGCGTCGGCGACGCCGTGCTCGGCGAGCCACCCGCGCAGGAACGTGCGGTCGCAGCCCGTGAAGATCCGGAGCGCCTCATGGGGGGTGACGGGCGCGCCCGCGGCGGTGAAGGCGTCGGCGACCGCCGAGCAGGAGAGAAGCTCGGTGTCGGCGAGCACGCCGTCGCAGTCGAGCAGAAGAACCTTGACGCAGGGGGGGCGGCATGGCGGAAGTCGGAAACGTTTGCAGAATCGTCGGGCGTCGGGTGGACGCTCGCGGGTAGTATTGTAGGTAGAACCACCATTGACCCCGCAATGCGGGAGCGGACTGCAAGAAATGATCATCGAATCTCTGCTCGACACGGACCTCTACAAATTCACGATGCAGCAGTGCGTGCTGCACCAGTTCCCCGCAGCCGAGGTTCAGTACCGCTTCAAGTGCCGCACGCCCGGCATCGACCTGAGGCCCTTTGTGGACGAGATCAACGCCGAGATCGACCACCTCTGCAGCCTCTACTTCACCGAGCGCGAGCTCGAGTACTTGGGCGGCCTGCGGTTCATGAAGTCCGACTACATCGAGTTCCTGTCGCTCTTCCACCTGAAGCGCAAGTACATCACGGTGAAGCCCGACGAGACCCACCCCTGCGGGATCGACATCCACATCAAGGGGCCGTGGCTCCACACGATCCTCTTCGAGATTCCGGTCCTCGCGATCGTGAACGAGGTCTACTTCCGCCGCACCTATCCGGGGCTCTCCGAAGACGAAGGGTGGGCGCGGCTCCGTGAGAAGGTGCGGCTCCTCAACGAAGAGCCCGAGAGCGCGGGTCTCAGGCTCTCCGACTACGGCACTCGCCGGCGGTTCTCCCGCGACTGGCAGCGCAAGGTGATCGTGGAGCTCATGGCGCGTCTGGGCGACCGCTTCTCCGGCACCTCGAATGTGATGTTCGCGAAGGAACTCGGGCTCACCCCCTTGGGGACCATGGCCCACGAATACCTCCAGGCCTGCCAGGCCCTAGGGCCGCGTCTGCGCGACAGCCAGGTCTTCGGGTTCGAGCAGTGGGCGAAGGAGTACCGCGGCGACCTCGGGATCGCGCTCTCGGACGTCTACGGCATGAAGCCCTTCCTCGAGGACTTCGACATGTACTTCTGCAAGCTCTTCGACGGTGCGCGGCACGATTCGGGCGATCCCTTCGTCTGGGGCGAGCGCATGATCGAGCACTGGCGCGCGAACAAGTGCGATCCGCGCGCGAAGTGCCTCATCTTCTCCGACGGCCTCACGATTCCGCGCATCCTCGAGCTCTGGCGGCGCTTCCACGGGCGCGTCGGCCTCGGCTTCGGCATCGGCACGAACCTGATGAACGACCGCGGCCCGCAGGCCCTGAACGTCGTGATCAAGATGGTTAAGTGCAACGGGCAGCCCGTTGCGAAGATCTCCGACTCGCCCGAAAAGGGCATGTGCGAGGATGAGAGCTACGTGAAGTACCTCCGCCAGGTCTTCCGCCTCGACGAACCCGAGGGGCGCACGCACGCGGGCGCCTAGTCCGAAAGACCTAGCGGGTTCTTCCCGACGGACAAAAACGCATTCCGTTGGCCAGTCTCCCCCTTTTGTGGTGTAAGGTTGACGCCGGCTTAAGGCCCGCCTCAGGCTTCTCCCTTGAGGCGCGGCCCCGCCGACCACTTCCGCTTCGCTGCGGACCGCGCTCCCCCGGAGACGCGCGGCGACAAGAACCACAAAGATCAGGGAGCTCCTCCGTGACCATCCTCTCTCCCGCGCGCCTCATGGGCGCGCTCCTCGCGTTGGGCGCGCTGCCCGCGCACGCCGCAGGCCTTGACGGCAGCGCGCTCGGGCTCGCCTGGGCGGTGCCCTTTGCCGGCATCCTGCTCTCCATTGCGCTGATGCCGCTCTTTCTCGCGCACTTCTGGCACGAGAACTTCGGCAAGGTCGCGCTCTTCTGGGCGCTCTGCTGCGCGGTGCCGCTGTGCGTCGTGATCGACTTCCAGACGGGCATCGACGCGATCATCCACGTGCTCCTCGCCGACTACGTGCCCTTCATCATCTTCGTGGGCACGCTCTTCATCGTCGCGGGCGGCATTCACGTGAAGGGCTCCTTCGTCGGGCGCCCGATCGTCAACACGTGCTTCCTCGCGCTGGGCGCCGTGCTTGCGAACTTCATGGGCACGACGGGCGCGGCGATGCTCCTCGTCCGTCCGCTCATCTCCGCGAACGCCGGCAGAAAGCGCACGATCCAGACCTTCGTCTTCTTCATCTTCCTCGTCGCCAACGTGGGCGGCGCGCTTACGCCTCTGGGCGATCCGCCCCTCTTCCTCGGGTTCCTGAAGGGCGTGAGCTTCTTCTGGACGAGCATCCATGTCTTCGTGCCCTGGCTCTTCTGCTGCGCCATCCTTCTGGTGATCCACCACCTGATCGACTGCGCGATGTACAAGAAGGACCTCGCCGACGGCTTCAAGCCCGCCGATGCGACCTCGAAGTTCGCGCTCGAAGGCCTCGTCAACGTGCCGCTGCTCGCCTGCGTGATCGGCGCGGTGCTGCTGTCGGGCTTCTGGAAGTCCGGCGTCGAGGTTTCCATCCTCGGCGTGCACTTCTCGCTCGAATCCCTCTGCCGCGACGCGCTCTTCATCGTGATCGCCGTGCTCTCGCTCAAGCTCACCGCCAAGGCGACGCGCGAGGCGAACCACTTCTCGTGGGATCCGATCCTCGAGGTGGGCAAGCTCTTCTTCGGCATCTTCTGCTGCATCGTGCCGGTGCTCGAGATGCTGCGCGCGGGTCACGAAGGCGCCTTCGCGCCCCTGGTCGCGCTCGTCACGAACGCCGACGGGACCTTCAACAACACGGTCTTCTTCTGGCTCACGGGCACGCTCTCGGCGTTCCTCGACAACGCTCCGACCTACCTCGCCTTCTTCAACCTCGCGGGCGGCGATCCGCAGGTGCTGATGACGACGGACGCCCACACGCTCATGGCGATCTCGATGGGTTCGGTCTTCATGGGCGCGGTCACCTACATCGGCAACGCGCCGAACTTCATGACCGTCTCGATCTGCCAGGAGCGCGGCATCAAGATGCCGTCCTTCTTCGGCTACATGGCCTGGTCGGTGTGCATCCTCTTCCCGATCTTCTGGATCATGGACATGATCTTCCTCGCTTGATGAGCCTCACGCTCTGAAGAACGAGTGCGCGGGCGCCGGCCAAGGGAAAACCTCCCTCCGGCGCCCGCGCCGCGTCTAGACTCCGGGAAACAACCTTCCCGTCTCCTCCCGGCCATGCTGAAGAAGCTCTCCGCCCTCATTCTTCCGCTCCTCCTCCTTCTCCTCTGGTGGGGCGTCACCGCGGCGGGCGCCGTGCCGCCGCTCCTGCTGCCCGGCCCCGAAGCCGTCGCGCGCCGCTTCATGACGCTCCTCGCCTCGGGCGAACTCCTGCGGCACGCCGCCGTCTCGATGGCGCGCGTCTTCTCGGGGTTCCTGCTCTCAGCCGCGACGGCGCTCCTCCTCGCGCTTCTCTTCTGCCGGCACCCGAAGGTCGAGGGGGCCTTTTCGCTCACGCTCGAGGCGCTGCGCGTCGTGCCGCCCCTCTCGCTCGTGCCGCTTCTCATCCTCTGGCTCGGAATCGACGAGGCGCCGAAGCTCGCGATCGTGGTCTTGGCGAGCTTCTTTCCCGTCCACCTCTCGGCCCTCTCGGCGATGCGCTCCGTGCGCAGCGGCTACCTCGACCTCTCGCGCGTGTTGGGGCTCTCGGGCGCGCAGACCGTGCGGCACATCCTGCTCCCGGGTGCGGCGCCCGGAATCATCACGGGGCTGCGCCTTGGGTTCGGATACGCCTGGCGCGCGCTCGTGGGCGCGGAGCTGATCGCCGCCGCCTCGGGGCTCGGGTATCTGATCGAGGACGCCTCGAGCCTCGCGCGCACCGACGTCGTGATCGTCGGCATCCTCACGATCGCAGGCCTCGGAATCCTCTGCGACGCGCTCTTCCGGCGTGCCGCGCGCGTGCTCACGCCTTGGACGGCGCCCGAGGGGAGCCGACGGAGGAAACCCGCGGCGTCCGCCTCCTGCGCCCCGCAGTGCGCAGAGGAGCCGGCCCGAACGGAACCCCAAGCGGACCTTCGGAAGACCCTTCCCGGCATCGAGCTCGACCACCTCACCGTGGGCTACCCCGGAGGGGGCCGGCCGCCGGTGGAGGACCTCACGCTCACCATCGCCCCGGGGCGCATCACGGCGCTCCTCGGCCGTTCGGGTTGCGGGAAGACCACGCTCATGAAGGCGGTGGCGGGGCTTCTCCCCGTCCGCGACGGCGCCGTTCGCTTCACGGGCGAGGTGCGCCCGAAGACCGCGATGGTGTTTCAGGAGCCGACGCTCCTTCCCTGGAAGACCGTGCGCGGGAACGTCGCCGCGGCGCTGTTCGCCCAATTGGGCGACCGCGCGGCGCTCACGGACCCGCGGGTGGACGAGGCGCTCCGCCTCGTGGGCCTCGAGGGACGGGCCTCAAGCCTTCCCGGAGAGCTCTCGGGCGGGCAGCAGCAGCGCGTGGGCTTCGCCCGGGCCTTGGCAGCAGGTCCCGACGTGCTGCTGATGGACGAGCCCTTCGGGGCGCTCGACGCGCTCACGCGCAGGGAGCTCCAGGACGAGAGCACCGCGGTCTTCGCGCGACGCCGCATGACGGTCCTGATGATCACCCACGACGTGCGCGAGGCCGTGCGGATGGCCGACGCCGCGGTGATCCTGCGCGAAGGCGCGGCGCCCGAAGTTTTCCCCGTGGATCTTCCCCATCCGCGGCGGCTCTCCGACCCCGGCGTCGCCGCGCTCGAGGAGGGGATCCTCGACGTGCTCATGCGCCGCTAGGCCGCCTTTGGAGGCGCCTGCAAAGCTCATGCCTGCGAACCGCCGGCCTCCGGCCGAAAACTTAGAATTGCAACTAATTCTCAGCCGGCCGAAAGAGGACGCACGGCGCGTTTTCCTCCCTGGTCCGGTGCGGAAAAGTCTTTTCAGAGGAAACACAAAAATGAAGTTCAAGGCGCTTCTCGCCGCGCTCGCCATCACCGTGAGCACGGCGCTCTCCGCGGCCACCATGCCCGAGAGCATTTCGATCACCTACGTCAAGTCGCCCTTCAACCTGCAGAACATCGTCATGAAGGAGCGCGGGATGCTCGAGGAGGCCTTCAAGGCCGACGGCGTCAAGATCAACTGGCGCGTCATCAACTCGGGCGCCGTCCAGGGGCAGGCGATGGCTTCGGGCGACCTCGACTTCTCGGCCGTGATGAACACCGCGAGCGTGCTGATGGCCGCCGGTGCGGGCAACCCCATCGCGATCGCCACGGGCGTCGCGCACCCGCAGAAGATCTTCGCGATCATCGGCAAGCCCGGCACGAACTACTCGATCAAGGACCTCAAGGGCAAGAAGGTCGTCGGCCCCAAGGGCACGGTGCTCCATCAGCTCCTCGTCGCGGCGCTCCTGAAGGAGGGCATGAAGATCACCGACGTTGACTTCGTGAGCATGGATCCCGCCAAGGCCATGACCGCCGTCGTCTCGGGGAGCGCCGATGCGGGCCTCGTCGCCGCCGGCCTCATCATCAAGGCGAACGAAGCCGGTGCGAAGACCATCGCCACGTGCGAGGGCTACGTCGCTCCGAACCTCGTGATGGCCGTGCGCCGTGCGTTCGCCGAACAGTACCCCGAGGCCTACGCCAAGGTGGTGGCGACGAACCGCGCCGCGCTCGCCTGGATCAAGGCGAACAAGCCGCAGGCGCTCGAGATGGGCGCCAAGGAGCAGGGCATCAGCCTCGCCAACGCCGAGAAGCTCTATGACTGGTCGGGCTTCTACGACACACTCACCGAGGCCGACGTCAAGGGGCTCGAAGCCGATCAGCAGTTCCTGATCGACAACGGCATGATGGAGAAGAAGGTGGACGTGCGCGCGCTACTGCTGCCCTCGGCCACGAAGTGACCCGGCGCGCCCCTCTGGGCGCACTCGGTTCTTGAAGCGAAAACGGTCCGGAGCGATCCGGGCCGTTTTCCGTTTGCGGCGCGAATAAAAGAAGCCCCCGCGGCTCAAGAAGAGCGGCGGGGGCGCCGGGGCGAACGCATCAACCAGGCCTAGCTCAAATGTAAATACCTGAGCTGGCCTATTTTTTCTTGACAACCTCCCGTGTACTAAGTATACTTTTGTATACGGGAGGTTTCCATGCATCACTTCAACACGCCACGTCTCTGCCGCATCG